>RKAY01000163.1 GCA_014846205.1 Collinsella aerofaciens
AGATGCCCTTTTGGGGCATACTCGCTTAGCAGGCGAGCACCTTCGGCCTCTCGGTCAGCTCTCCGTAACAGCCGTTCTATAGTAACCAAACAGTCGAAGTTGGGCAAGAGGGAATTTTCTAATTGCCCAGTGGCCTTTCCTCCTTGCAGTTTTCGCCACTACCCCAGCGAGCGGTTGAGGGAGCCGAGCTCATCGTTGCCCATGGTGCGCCACATTTGGAAGATGCAGCCACGCGCCAGGAAAAAGAAACCGTTGTCGACCAACTGCACGGCAGCATCCGCCAGCTGGTTGGTCACGGCGGGCACGGGAGGCAACTCGAGCCCGGCCTTACGGATGGTCTCAACCGCATCCTCGAACGTCGGCGGCTCATTGACACCCATCTCGTTCATAAGGCCCTGCATTTCCTCCAGTGCGTTGCTACCCGACTCCTCGCCGCGCGGCACGAGGCGGTAGCACGCCAACGCGAGCTCGAGCTGGTCGCAGTTCCAATAGGCAAACGCTAGGCGATAGAACAGGTAACCGATTGAGGGGCGGTCGCTGGCAATGCGCAAGCCGTGGCGCGCCACCTCGATAATCTCGTCAAAGCGCTCCAGGCGCGCCAGCACGTTGATGAGCGCAAAGTGCGATTGCATGGACGAGCGAGCCAGATCGTAAAGATGACGCACCTCGGGCAATGCCCGTTCAAAATCCTCCTGCTCGGCGTAAAAGCTGCAGATCTCGTGCTGGGCAAAGTACAGCGCATCGGGTGCACGCAAAATACGAACGGAGCGGTCTTCCTCCATTACCGGCAGCACCATACGTACCAGCTGGTTGTCGCAAAACTGCGTCTGGACCGGACCCGTTGCCAAAAGCTCGGCAACGGCGCACTTAGCCTCCAGCTCCTCAACAAGACGGGAAAAGCCCTCAAACGCACCCGCACGGTCAACTTTGGCCTGCTCGCGCAACTCAATGACGCGCGCCACATACGGGTCATCGTCCTCCTCCATGACCTCTAGCTCGTCAGCCATATCGGCAAGCAGCAAGTCACGCAACGCCGGCGGCAGCGAACGGTGGTCGTCACGCGGGCGGGCGTGCACCTCAGCGGGCTCAATCGCATCCGGCGCGTCTGACTCATATGCCTCAAGCATGCGCTTGCACGGCATATCGTCCATATCCATGCTCTCAAGATCCCTGGCGACAGGCACGCAATTGGCCAGATAGGCCGCACGCCCAAAGGAATATGTTGCAATAATGCGCTCGCCCTGCTCGCCGTCGGGAGCCGCAATCTGAACGTAGCAGCGCGTAATGCAGGCACCTGCGGCAAAACACGCCGCCGCCAGCGTGAGTGCCACGCGCGCGTCGTGCTCCGCGGCCCAAATCGCACGCACGCCCTCGTCCAACTCGCGCCAGACGTCATTCTGGGCATCGTATTCACGTTGCGGCATGGCATCCACGACAGAGCGCCCAAACCGAACGAGTATAATCCCCTCGGCAACGTTTGCCCGATAGGTATAGTCGAGCCGTGTGACCACGTTGAGCGCCTCGACAATACGCGCGAAGCGGGTGCGCACGTCCCACTCTCCGCCCGGCTGGCACGCGACCGTGCCAGGTTTTGCCCACGGGTTGTCGTTCGACAGTGTTTCGAGCAGACGCGGAACATCGTTGGTCGTCTTGGCGATATGCCACAAATCAAAGAGCGCGCAGCCCTCCAGACTCGGAGACGAGGCCGCGGGGCCTAATCCGGCCCCGATGCGCTCGAGGATGCCGGAGAGGCGGTTGAGACGGCACTCGATGGCAAGCAGCGTGTCAATCTCGTCCTGGTCCAGCAGACTACGATCAAAATTGAGATAGAACAGCTTTGAGCGGTCGATACGCGCTAGGCTCATTTCGGTCTTTGCCGCGATGGTGCGCAGACGCGACAGGTTGACCTCGCCCATCAAGGCCGCGGCATAGCGCTCGATACCACTCGGATTATCTGTGTGGTCGATGCGATAAAGCAACGTCTCAATGGCATCGGGGAGCGGCGTGGAATCAAAGCCCAGAAGCACCTCAACCGGCTCGGAGAGTTTTACAAGCTTTATTTTGTCGACGACATTTTTCATTCCTTCGTCGAGCCTGTCAGCGTCTGGCGTATTTGCAGCAAGATTTTCGGAATCGGCAAATATCACGTAGCGTAAAAACATCGAGGCCATAAACTCTCCGTAGCGAAGGCTGCGAGTCGAATTCCACGTCTCGCGATCGGATTGTTCGCGCATGGTACCTTCAGGAGAGCCGTTGACTCGTGCTTGGGGACGCATGGTACCGTCGCTGCCCCTCACCGTAATCTCGCCAATGCTGGGGTTGGACTCGTCAAGGACCAGTTGCATGTCGGGCTCATCGGGCAAAGACGCCTCGCTAACGGGACGGTCCACCTTGTACACCTCACCCGAAACGCTCACGTAGCCCAAGAGCGATATGTGGCTTTTACCGACGAATTCGACGACATAGCATGACTCTTTAGGGTCCTCGCCAAAGACTTTCCAGACAACACCATACGAGCGTCCCGCAGGCTGCTCCGGCATCGATGGAAAACGCTTTTTGGGGTCGAGAAACCTGAGCTTGTATGTCGGACGCTCTGCCACGAAATATCACCCTGATCGATCGTTTGAAGAAAGAGCGCGCCGCAGATTCACCGAGGCGCTTACTCGAAATCTTACACGAGTCGATAACAAAAAAGCCCCCGTTGCCGGGGGCACTCAATTTCAATTGGTGCGGCGTATAGGATTCCGCGCATCCGCTGCGCGGATCCGCACCGGCTTCGGCCGCCTGCCGGCGTCCTCGCCCGCTCGCTACGGACGCTCCGCGTTTTCTTTGCGCCCGCGCCTCGACCGAGGTTCGAATCCATGCGGCGTCTGCCTAAAAGAAAAGCCCCCGTTACCGGAGGCTCTCAATTTCAATTGGTGCGGCGTATAGGATTCGAACCTATGACGTTCTGATTCGTAGTCAGACCCTCTATCCAGCTGAGGTAACGCCGCGACTTGTTGATTATTATGCACACGGATTGAATAATGGTCAAGCGTTTTTTCAAAAAAAGTTATTGAATTTGATTTTTACTCATTTGGACCACTTGGCGCGATCTTCGATGCATCGCGATATAAGAAAAGCCCCCGTTGCCGGGAGCTTTAAAGTCAATTGGTGCGGCGTATAGGATTCCGCGCATCCGCTGCGCGGATCCGCACCGGCTTCGCCCGCCTGCCGGCGTGCTCGCCCGCTCGCTGAAAACGCTCCGCGTTTTCTTGACGCTCGCGCCTCGACCGAGGTTCGAATCTCCGCATTGCTCCCATATAAGAAAAGCCCCCGTTGCCGGGAGCTTTAAAGTCAATTGGTGCGGCGTATAGGATTCGAACCTATGACGTTCTGATTCGTAGTCAGACCCTCTATCCAGCTGAGGTAACGCCGC
>RKAY01000124.1 GCA_014846205.1 Collinsella aerofaciens
CAACGAGCGCCACTACGGCGCGTTGCAGGGTCTCAACAAGGCCGATGCCGCGGCAGAGCACGGCGACGAGCAGGTGCTCATCTGGCGCCGCTCCTTCGACGTGTGCCCACCGGCGCTCGAGCCGAACGACACGCGCGACCCCCACACCCAGGAGCAATACCGCGACGTCGCACCCGATCAGCTGCCCTATACCGAGTGTCTCAAGGACACGATCGCCCGCGCCTGGCCTTATTTCGAGGACGAGATTCGCCCCCAAATGCTCGCCGGCAAGCGCGTACTCATCGCCGCACACGGCAACTCCCTGCGCTCTCTCGTCATGAAGTTCGAGCACCTCACGCCCGAGGAAATCCTCAAGGTCAACATCCCCACCGGCGTGCCACTCGTCTACACCTTCGACACCGATTTCAACGTCCTCGACAAGCGCTACATCGGCGACCCGGCGACCATCGCCGCCAAGATTGACGCCGTGGCCAACCAGGGCAAGGCGCGCAAGTAACCCCAACCTAAACCGAGCGCGCGGCGCCGCATAACCCAAGCGCGGCACCGCGCTGCCCCTATGCAGGAACCGACCATGATCAACCACCTCAAACAACACTTTGGCTCCCGACGCACCGGTGGTCACGGAGGCCTAGACATTGCGCGGCACATCGGTCCCGGGCTGCTCGTGACCGTCGGCTTTATCGACCCGGGCAACTGGGCTTCCAATATGGCCGCGGGCTCGCAGTTTGGCTACGCGCTGCTGTGGATCGTCACGCTGTCCACGATTATGCTCATTGTGCTGCAGCACAACGCGGCGCACCTGGGTATCGCCACGGGCGCCTGTCTTGCCGAGGCCACGACGCGTTACCTCCCCCGCTTCGGTGGGCGCACGGTGCTCGCCAGTGCCTATCTCGCGACCATCGCCACCGCCATGGCCGAAGTCCTGGGTGGTGCGATTGCCCTTCAAATGCTCTTTGGGCTGCCCGTGCGCGCGGGCTGCGTCATTGTGGCGGCAGTGTCGATGGCGATGCTCATGACGAGCTCCTACAAGCGCGCCGAACGCTGGATCATCGCCTTCGTAGGCGTGGTAGGACTCTCGTTTTTGGCCGAGCTTGCACTAGTCAAGGTCGACTGGCCGCAGGCCGCCGCAAGCTGGATCACGCCCGGTATGCCCACTGGCTCTGCCGCGATTATCGTGAGTGTCCTGGGCGCGGTCGTTATGCCGCACAACCTCTTTCTGCACTCCGAGGTCATCCAATCCATGCACTTCGAAGGCCAAGGCGAGCAAGTTATCGAAGAACGTTTGCGCTACGAGCTCTTCGACACGCTCTTTTCGATGGGCGTGGGCTGGGCTATCAACTCGGCCATGGTCATTCTGGCCGCGACGACCTTCTTTGCGCATGGCATTGTCGTAGACGACCTCGCCGTCGCGGCGGCCACGCTCTCCCCCATTCTGGGCACGGCAAGCTCGACCATCTTTGCGGTAGCGCTGCTGTTCGCGGGACTATCGAGCAGCGTGACGGCGGGCATGGCGGCGGGCACCATCACCGCGGGCATGTTCGACGAGGAATACGACATCCACGACCGACATTCCTCGATCGGCGTGGCGGCCTGCTTCGTCGGCGCAGTGACGGCGTGCCTGGTCGTCCCAAACCCCTTTGAGGGGCTTATCTGGAGTCAGGCACTGCTGTCGCTTCAGCTGCCGATTACGGTCTTTGTGCTCATACGGCTCACCAGCTCACGCCGCGTCATGGGCAAATACGCCAACTCGCGCCCGCTCAATGCGCTGCTCGTAGGGATCGGTATCATCGTGACGGCGCTCGACGCCGTGCTGTTGACCGGGATGTAATGGGGCGGGACACCTACCCAGGCAAACGTCTCGATCTGTAACATCTAGACCCGCTTTTGATGTCTAGGTGTTACAGATCGAGATCATTCCGAGGGACAGCTCCGTTTGTCTCAATCTGTAACACGTAGACCCCGTTTTCACTGCTAGATGTTACAGATTGAGATCTTCTGCCGGACGGTTTTGGTTTATCTCAATCTGTAACAGATAGACCCGTTTTGAGCCGTTAGATGTTACAGATTGAGACAAACAGTCGGCCGGACTTACGGCAAGAGCGGCTAACAGCAGCTGTAGACAACCTCGCCGTTGAGCTCCATCTGGGCAATCATTACGCCGAAGACTTGTTCGAGCACACCCTGGTCGAGAATCTCGGCAGGTGTACCCACGGCAACGATGCGGCCGCTGTCCATGACGGCGATGCGGTCGCAGAAGCGCAGGGCGAGCGGTAGGTCATGAATAACCACCGCACCGGCCATCCCCTGCTCGTGGACCAACCCACGGGCCAGGCGCATCACGTCGAGCGCCGCGCGGGGATCCAAATAGGTCGTGGGCTCATCGAGCAGCACGGTCCGTGCCCGCTGGGCGAGCACCATCGCGATAAACGCCCGCTGCCGCTCGCCGCCCGAAAGCGTGCGGGCAGCCTTGTGCGCCAAATGCTCAACACCGGCAACGCGCATAGACTCGGCAACAATCTGCCGATCCTGCTCGGTCAGTCCGCCAAACAGCCCCATATGGGCATAGCGTCCGCACGACACAAGTGCCTCCACCGTCATGGACGGCGTGCGGTGAATCTGGGGCAGCAGCGCAATACGCTCGGCACGTTCGCGTGCAGACAGGCTGTCGAGAGCATCACCCTCAACGAGCGCCTCGCCCGCGGCCGGCTCCAGCACGCCATCGATCACGCGCAACAGGGTCGACTTGCCGCAGCCGTTGGGCCCGACGATGCCCGTCAGGCAACCCGCGGGCAGCGCGAGCGATAAGCCGTCCAACACCGCGTGCTCACCATAGGCAAAGCGAACATCACGCAGCTCAACGGCCGCGCCCGCGCAAGCCACGCCCGCAACGCCCGCGCCCCGCACGCCACGCTCACTCATCGCGGAACCCCTTTCGCGCCATAATCAGGTAGATAAAGAACGGTCCGCCCACCAGCGACAGCAAAATGCCCACCGGCAGTTCGTAGGGCGCAAAAGCCGTGCGTGCGACGGTATCGCACAGAACGGTAAACGCCGCGCCGCACATTGCGCACAGCGGAATGACCACGCGGTTGTCGTGGCCCGCAAGGCGGCGCACCGCATGGGGCACCATCAGGCCCACAAAGCCAATCAGACCGCCAAAGCTTACCGCGCAGCCCGCGAGCAGCGCCGCCACCGCCAGCGCCGCCAAGCGCACCGTCACCGTGCGCATGCCTAGGCCATGGGCAGCCTCGCGACCGAGCGACAGCACATTCAGACGGTTCGCCAGGCAAAACGCCACCACCATGCCGCATACCGCCAGCAACGCCGGCAGCATCAAGTTGCGCATGAGCACGCCCGAGAAGCCGCCAACCAAGTATGCCGACGACCCCACGTACACGTTCGGTGCCAC
>RKAY01000152.1 GCA_014846205.1 Collinsella aerofaciens
AGAATGCCGGCAACCGAGAGATACATCATCGGCTGGACGATTGACTTCGCGAACACCTCCAACGGCGCTTTGAAATTGAACTTCTTTTTTGCGGTCATAACGGTACTTCCCTTCCTTTTCCGCAAATTGAGATAGGTGTGCCCTGGACAAGACCGTGAGCCTTGCCTTATATCAATCGATGTGTGGGCACGTTATGCCTAGAGACCAGGTTCTCCAAGCAGGTTAACAATGTGATATGCGAGATAACTCTTCTCGGCATCGGTGACGACAACGTTATAGGTAGACGACAAGTGGGCGGCTATGGCGTCCGCGCACGAGAACGCGCACGGATACTTAGTTTCATCGATTCGGAACAGCGCATCGTCATTGATCTGCCCGGCCGCGGGGTCAAGCGCCCGCTGTGCGAAAAACTGCAGGTGGCGGACGAAACGCTCATAGGGCAACGAGGTGTCGTCGAGGGTCGCAGTGTAACGATCGGAAACAATCGCGAGTACGTCGCGAACAAGCTGGACCGAGATGATGAGACGGTCGGAGCGTTGCGGCATGGTGGCGTTGACGATATGCAGCGTAATAAAACCCTGCTCTTCTTCGCTCATCTGGATGCCCATATACTCCTTGACAATCTGCAGCGCACGGCCAGCTAGCGCGTACTCCTTGCGATAGAACTGCTGTATCTCGAGCAGCAGCGGGTTCTCGCAGGGAACGCCTTTGCGCTCGCGCTCCAAAGCAAGGCTGATATGGTCTGCGAGAGCGATGAGGATCTTGTCATTGATATCGACATTGAGCTCTCGACGAAGCATCTGAACGATGTCCTCGGAAATCACGAGGTTGACGGTGGGGATGGACTCTAGAAGATGTGCCAAGCGGTCAATCGTACGCGAATCCTGAGAAGTGCCCTCCTGTAACGCGTAGGTCTTTTCGACCGATGCCTCGTCGATGGAATCGCCGGCATGACGGCCAAAGCAGAGGCCTCGACCGATGACGATGAGCTCGGAGCCATCGTCCGAAGTGACCATTGCGACGTTGTTGTTAAAAACTCGCTTGATAACCACGGTACCCACCACAAGAATTTATTCGGAAAGCCAGATGACAGGCTCTTTAACAGCAACAGGGCCGGAAGCATGCTCTCGAAGAGTCGAGTTCTCCGAACGCTCGCACACGATAATGAAGACCGTGGGATCGAAGCCGGCGGCGCGGACCGCGTCGAAATCGACCTCGACGAGGGGCTGGCCCGCGTCGACATGGTCACCCTGGGCAACAAGCGCATGGAAGCCCTTGCCCTCAAGCTTAACAGTGTCGATTCCGATATGCAGCATCACCTGAGCAGAGCTGTCGTCAGACATGATGCCCAGCGCGTGCTCAGTCGGAAACAGCGCCGCGACGGTGCCGGAAACAGGAGCGCACACCGTTCCCTCTTGGGGAACCACGGCAACACCATCGCCCACTGCACGGCTGCTAAAAGCGGGGTCATTGGTTTTTTCTAGATGAACAAGCTCGCCGGAAACGGGAGCGAGGATTTCGAACTCGGAGGTTGCAGTCTTCTGCTCATCCGAGTCCCCCATAAGGCGAGAAAAGAAACCCATGGTGGCATGTCCCTTCATATATATAGCCCAACCAAAATCAAACGAATGCGTCCATAGAGACACGCCCGTTCAAAGACTTTGGTTAGGCCCACGTCCGAGGGACTCGGTAACCTTCCGCATTTCTTTTTACGGGAGTTATTGTAGGCAACAGCAAAGCCAGAATAATCATTATGACCGGTGAACGGTATTTTTTCTCCGATAAACGGTATCTATGCGGCACTTAGGGACGATCCTTTTCTGCCGGCACCCAGGGACACTCCTTGCTCTGACCCCTTTGCACCAAAAAGGGCCCCAAGCGTAGTTGCTCGGGGCCCTTGGTTCGCCTCGCCCTAGCGGGCGACGCGTATGCTACTTGCGCTTGCCGCCGCCGTCGCCGGGACGACGGGAGCTGCCACCGCGCTTGCCGCCACGGCTGTTACCATAGCTGCCACGGTTATCGCGACCGCCGGCACGACCGCCGCGGGAGCCGGCCTGGTTGCCGCCACGCCCGCCGTGATAGCCGCCACGGCGCTCCTCGCGGGTGTCGTCGTAGTTGCGCCAGTCATCGCGACGATCGCGGCTGGCACGCGGGTCGCGACGATCGCGCGACTCATTCGAGCGGCCACCGTTGCCGCGGCCACCCTCGTGACGCTCACCACCACGACCCCCACGCTCGTCAAAACGCTTGGCGCCATGGGACTCGCCGCCACGGCGCTCATCACGACCGCCGTGCTCGTCATTACGACCGGAACGACGACGGTCGCCCGCACCGCATTTGCTGCCACGCGAGCCACGACCCTCGTCCTCGCGCTCGACACGGCGACGACCGCCACGGTCCTCGTCCTCGCGGCGACGGCGGTGTGCCTCGCCCTGGAACTGCTTGGCACGACGCTCGGCACGGTTGCCGCGCGGGGCCTGTTCGACGGCAGCAGCACCTCCGCGCTCCTCGGCAGCTACCTCACGAGCCACGCTCTCCACGGCCTCGTCCACGCGAGCCTGAACGCCCTCGCGCACGCGGGTCTTGCCGCCGCGCTTGGGACGGCTCGGACGCTCGCCGTCGCCGCGACCACGGTTGGAACGACCGGCCACATCGCCGTAATCGTCGCCGTTGCGCTTGCCGTCGCGACGTGCCTGCTCGAGCTTCTTCTTGCTCTTGGACTTGCCGCGCTTGGTCTTCTTCTTCACCTTAAAGGCGGCAGGGTCGCGCTCGGGGTCAACCGCGGGCGGGTTGGGACCCACATACAGGTCGCCGGCCTCGTAGATGTCGGCCGTCTTGTCCATGAGCTTCTCGATCTCGTAGAACTCGTCGACGTCCTGCTCGGTCACAAACGTAATGGCCCAGCCCAGCTCGCCGGCGCGGCCCGTGCGGCCAATGCGGTGGATGTAGTCGGTCGGCTCTGCCGGCACGTCAAAGTTCACGACGTAGCGCACGTCGCTAATGTCGATGCCGCGGGCGAGAACATCGGTCGCCACCAGCACGTCGACGGTGCCGTCGCGGAAGGCCGAAAGTGCGCGCTCGCGCTGAGCCTGGCTGCGGTTGCCGTGGATCGCGGCGGCCTTGATGCCCTTACGCTCCAGACGACGGCAGCAGCTGTCGGCGCGGTGCTTGGTGCGCATAAAGACGATAGTGCGCTCCGGGCCCTCCTTTTTGAGGAACTCGGGCAGCAGGTTGTTCTTGGCCTCGATGGACACCGGGAACACAAACTGGTCGACGGTGTCGGCGGTCGACGTGGCGGGCGCGATCTCC
>RKAY01000038.1 GCA_014846205.1 Collinsella aerofaciens
GGTTCTGTCCGGCGGAACCGTGCTGGGCTGGGTCGGCGAGATTCACCCCGAGGCGCGCGAGGCGATGGGCATCGATGAGGTCGTCGTTGCCTTTGAGCTCGACTTGGACAAGCTGATCAAGGGCGCCCGCAACCAGGAGAACTATCGCGAGTTCTCGCAGTACCCGGCCGTTGAGCACGACCTTGCTATCGTGGTCGACAACACTGTGACCTGCGAGGATCTTGAGCGTCGTATTACGAGTGCCGGCGGCAAGCTGCTCGAGGGCGTGCGCCTGTTCGATGTCTACCGCGATCCGGTCCGCATCGGCAAGGGCAAGAAGTCCATGGCCTTCGCACTTACGTATCGCTCCGACGACCACACGCTCACCAGCGAAGAGGTCGAGAAGGCGCACCAGAAGATTGTCACCAAGGTGTGCAAGGGCGTAAACGGCGAGGTCCGCGGCTAGGGCTTGCGCCGGGAGCGTAGAGCCTGATGGCGGTTGCTGCGGAGCCCTGCGCGACCGCGGTGTTCGGAATAAGGCACCGTTGACCCTGCATATATGACACGCGCATTACATAACGGCGTGCTGCTTTTGTGGCGGCGCGCCGTTTTGCTATTATAGCCTGCGGCGTGTTACGAATATGACATTACGTAACACTGGCAAGGTGATTCAAGCGGCGTTGCAATTCCGTGCGCCGATACCGGGAGGCGTATATGCACATTCCAGACAACTACCTGTCCCCGCAGACCGATGCCGTTATGGCGGTGGCGATGGTGCCCGTTTGGGTCCATTGCATCAAAAAGGTACGCGCCACGCTCGATCGCGAGCACATGGCGTTCCTGGGCATTTGCGCCGCATTCTCCTTTTTGCTCATGATGTTCAACGTGCCGCTGCCTGGCGGCACCACTGGTCACGCTGTTGGTGGCGCGCTCATCACGCTGCTGCTAGGCCCCGAGGCTGCTGCCATTGCAGTCTCGGTTGCACTCGCGCTGCAGGCGCTGCTGTTTGGCGACGGCGGCGTTCTGTCTTTTGGCGCCAACTGCTTTAACATGGCTTTCGTGCTGCCGTTTGCCGCTGCTATCGTGTTCCGTGCGCTCAACAGCCGTTTGCACGACAAGAGCTGGGGCACCTCGGTTTCGGCCATCGTAAGCGGCTGGGTCGGCCTGTGCCTGGCGGCCCTGTGCGCGGCGATCGAGTTTGGCATTCAGCCGATGCTCTTCACCAACGCCTCGGGTGCTCCGCTTTACTGCCCCTTCCCGCTGTCCGTGGCTATTCCGGCCATGTTGATCCCGCATATGCTGGTTGCCGGCGTGGTCGAGGGCGTAGCGACGGCCGCCATCTACGGTTTCATTAAGAAGACGGCGCCGAGCGTTATCGTCGGTCCCGAGGCCGTCGATGGCCAGCTTGCTGCCGAGAGCGCTGCCGCTAAGAAGACCTCGCTGGTCCCCACGCTCATCCTGGTCGCCGTGCTTGTCGTGGCCACGCCGCTGGGCCTGTTGGCCACAGGTGACGCATGGGGCGAGTGGGACGCCGAGGGCGCCGCGACCGCCGTTCAGGAGGCTGGCGACGACAGCCTGCAGGCTTCGGTCGGTCTCGATACCCCGACCTTTGCCGATGCCCTGCCCACGGGCGATTATCTGCAGGCCTATTCCGAGGAGCAGGGCCTTGGCTTTGCCGGCCAGGCCGCGATGTATATTCTTTCGGGCGTGATTGGCGTGGCGGTGCTCACCATCGCATTCCGGCTGGTCTCGCTGACGGTCAAGGAAAGCGGTGCTCATGGCAATAGCCGAGCTGCCTAGCTGGCTTGCGGTCGAGCAGCGTTACGAGCCCGTGGGGGCTCGGCATCGTGTAATGCAAAAGAATGTCCTGCACCTGGCGAGCCTGCTTGAGCGGGTTCGCCTGGGTGGAGGCGCGCACGAGGGCGGGTCGATGGTCGACCGCGCCCTTTCTTGCGTTTCGGCTCCGGTACGTTTGGTGGGGATGTTCGTCTGCGTTCTGTGCGTGTGTCTGACGCAAAGCCCGCTGTATCTGATGTTGATGGCGGCGATCGCGTTGGTGCTGGTCGCGGTACGCCCCGCACGCGGGCTGCGCGCGACCTTTGTACCGGCGCTCGGCGCCACGGGGCTTGCGGTTGTTCTGGCACTGCCCGCCCTGCTGCTGGGCGCGTCTGCTACGGGTGCCATGCTCAAGATCGCGCTCAAGACGTTCATTAACGTGTCGCTCGTGCTGGGCGTTTCGTGGACACTCACCTGGAGCCGCATGTCGGCGGCGCTCAAGACGCTACATCTGCCCGACGAGGTCATCTTTACGTTTGATATGGCGCTCAAGCACATCGAGGTGCTGGGCCGAACGGCGCACGATCTGACCGAATCGGTCATGTTGCGCAGTGTGGGTCGCGCGCCTGAGGGGTTTTCGCGCACCGACTCGGTCGCGGGTATCATGGGCATGACGTTTATCAAGGCGATGGAGTGCAGCCACGCGATGGACGAGGCTATGCTCTGCCGCGGCTTTGCCGGTGCGTATCCGGCGCCCGCGCGCGCCGGGTTTGGCTGGCGCGATGCGGTCTATGCGGCCGGCGTGGCGCTGCTGGCAGTGTTGTGCGCCGTGCTGTAGGCGCTGCTGGTTCTGGCTGGGGATGGAAATAGGGAAGGGCGACGTTTTGACGATCGATATGAATAGTGCGGCGGGCACGAACGGTGCGGGCGCCGAGGTCGCGCCGCTCATCGAGCTGCGCGACGTGGTGTTCTCCTATGCGGGGCATACGGTGGTCGACGGCGTTTCGCTGCAGGTCGATCGTGGTGAACTCGTTGCCCTGCTCGGTCCCAACGGCTGCGGTAAGACGACGATTATGCGCCTTATCAACGGCCTTGAGCTCGCGGACGCGGGTGCGTACCTGTTTGACGGGCACGTGATCGATGCGGCATATCTCAAGGATTCCGCAGCCGCTCAGCGTTTTCATCAGCGCGTGGGCTTTGTGTTCCAGAATGCCGACGCCCAGCTGTTCTGCGCTACGGTGGGCGAGGAAGTTGCTTTTGGTCCCGCGCAGATGAGGCTGCCGACAGACGAGCTCGAGCGCCGCGTCCGCGATGCCATGGAGCTGTTCCAGGTTGCCGATCTGGTCGATGCCTCGCCCTATCAGCTTTCGGGCGGGCAAAAGAAGCGCGTTGCGCTGGCTGCGGTGGTGTCGATGAACCCGGATATCTTGGTCCTTGATGAGCCCACCAACGGTCTCGACGAGGATTCATGCGACATCGTGGTCAACTTCTTGCTGGCCTACGTCGCGGCGGGTAAGACGGTCTTGATGAGTACGCACCATCAAGATTTGGTG
>RKAY01000156.1 GCA_014846205.1 Collinsella aerofaciens
TCGACGAGGGGATATTAGAGGCATGAACGCTTCATCGCTTTCCTTCCAAGACATCATCCTGCGCCTCCAGCAGTACTGGGGCGAGCAGGGCTGCGTCATTATGCAGCCCTATGACTCCGAGGTCGGTGCCGGTACCTTCCATACCGCGACCACGCTGCGCTCGCTCGGTCCCGCCGAGTGGCGCACCTGCTATGCACAGCCCTGCCGCCGTCCCGCCGACGGCCGCTACGGCGAGAACCCCAACCGCATGCAGCACTATTATCAGTTCCAGGTGCTCATCAAGCCCTCGCCGGTCAACGCCCAGGAGCTCTACCTGGGGTCTCTTGCCGCTATCGGTCTGGACCCCAACGACCATGACGTCCGCTTTGTCGAGGACGACTGGGAGAGCCCGACGCTCGGCGCCTGGGGTCTTGGCTGGGAGGTCTGGCTCAACGGCATGGAGGTCACGCAGTTTACGTACTTCCAGCAGGTGGGCGGTATCGAGGTCGACCCCGTGCCTGTCGAGATCACCTATGGCCTGGAGCGTATCGCCATGTATGCGCAGGGCGTCAACTCCGTCTACGACCTGGTGTGGAGCTACCTGCCCGACGGCACGCCCATGACCTATGGCGACGTGTTCCTGGAGAACGAGCGCGAGTTTAGCGCCTACAACTTTGAGGTCGCCAACGTCGAGATGATGCGTCAGAAGTTTGACGACTACGAGGCCGAGTGCCATTCCTGCCTGGAGCGCAAGCTGCCGCTGCCCGCATACGACTGCGTCATGAAGTGCAGCCACGCTTTCAATCTGCTCGATGCCCGCGGTGCGCTGTCCGCAGTCGAGCGCGCCAACTACATCCTGCGCGTCCGCGCCGTCGCCAAGGCGTGCTGCGAGGCCTATATGGCCGAGGTCGCCGGAGTCAACGAGAATGCCGATCAGGAAGGCGAGGTGGCGTAAGCCATGGCAGACGCTAAGGATTTCCTGTTTGAGATCGGTACGGAGGAAATGCCCTCTGCACCGCTGAACAATGCCGTCAAGCAGCTTGGCACCATGATCGCCAGGGGTCTCGACGAGGCCGGTCTGGCCCACGGCGAGGTCCGCGTGATCTCGAGCCCGCGTCGCCTGGCTGCGCTTGTTGCCGACGTCGCCACCGCGACCGATGAGGTTCACGAGGTCAAGCGTGGCCCCGCGGCCAACATCGCCTTCGACGCCGACGGTAACGCCACCAAGGCCGCCCAGGGCTTCGCCCGCAAGTGCGGTGTGGCTGCCGAGGATCTGGTCCGTCGCGAGGATACCGACGGCCGTGAGTACGTCTTTGCCGAGAAGAACATTCCTTCCGCTCCGGCCACCCCGATCCTGACGGCCCTGTGCGAGAAGACCATCGCCGGCCTGCAGTGGCCCAACTACCGTAGTCAGCGCTGGGGCCACGAGCACGCCACGTTCGTGCGTCCGGTTCGCTGGATCTGCTGCCTTTTGGGCGAGAACGTCGTGCCCGTGTCGTTTGCCGACGTGACGAGCGGCAACACCACGCGCGGCCATCGCGTCCTGGGCCCCGGTGACCATGTGGTCGCCAGTCCCGCTGTTTACGAGCAGGTGCTCGAGGATGCCGGCGTGCTCTCCGCCGAGCGCCGTCGCGAGGCCATCCTTGCCGGTATCGCCGAGGTCGAGGCTGCGCGCCCCGGCTGCCACGTTGATACGCCCAAGAAGGTCTTTGAGGAGGTCATCAACCTCTGCGAGTGGCCGACGGTGCTCGTCGGTACCTTCGATGAGGAGTTCCTCAAGGTCCCGCACGAGATCATCTGCGAGTCTATGCTCACCAACCAGCGCTACTTCCCGATTTATGACGGCGAGGGCAAGCTGATGCGTGAGTTCGTGGTCGTTTCCAACAGCAAGCCCGAGAATGCCGAGCGCGTGATCGACGGCAACGAGCGCGTCGTGCGCGCCCGCCTGGACGACGCCAAGTTCTTCTACGAGGAGGATCTGAAGATCTCTCTTGACGAGTTCCGTGAGCGCCTGGCCAAGGTCGCCTTCCAGGAGAAGCTCGGTAGCGTGCTCGCCAAGTCCGAGCGTATTGAGCAGCTCGCGATCGCTATTGCCCGCGAGGCTCACCTGGGTGCCCATCTTGCCGCCGACGCTGCTCGCGCCGCTCACCTGTGCAAGGCCGACCTGGTGTCCAACGCCGTCGTCGAGTTCACGAGCCAGCAGGGCGTGATGGGCGGTTACTACGCCTGCGCGATGGGGGAGAACGACGAGGTCGCCCACGCCATCCGCGATCACTATCGTCCCCGCTTTGCCGGCGACGAGCTGCCCGAGGGCACCGCTGGCTGCATCGTGGCCTGCGCCGACAAGCTCGATACCATTGCCGGCATCTTTGCCATCGGCGAGCCCCCGACCGGCTCTTCCGATCCGTACGCGCTGCGTCGTGCCGCCATCGGCATCATCAACATCCTACGCGACCGTCTGCCGATCGACCCCACGTCGCTCATCGACTTTGCGCTCGAGCTCTATAGCGAGCAGGGCATTGAGTTCGACGCCACCGAGGTCGCCCAGCAGGTCCGTGACTTCTTCCATGGCCGCCTGGTGAGCATGGCCCGCGACGAGAAGATCCCGGCCGATACCGTCGCTGCCGTCTCCGCGGTGCACATTATTGCCCCGTCGGTCTTCTTCGCCCGCTGCGCCGCCCTCGACGAGGCCCGCAAGAACGATGCCGAGACCTTCGACAACCTGGCCACCGCCTATGCCCGTGCCGCGCATATCTCCAAGCCCGAGCTGGGCGCGGAGTATGACCGCAGCCTGATGGGAGAGGCCGAGCTTGCGCTTGCCGACGCCTCCGAGGCCGCCCAGACCGCGGTCGATGCCGCCCTGGCCGCCGAGGATTATCCGGCAGCCTTTGCCGCCCTGGCCGCCCTGCGTGCACCCATCGACCGTTTCTTTGACGAGGTTATGGTCATGGACAAGGACGAGCAGCTCCGCGATAATCGCCTTAAGCTGCTCAACCGCTTCGAGGCCGTTTTCTCCGGTATCGCCAACATTGGTGAGCTT
>RKAY01000053.1 GCA_014846205.1 Collinsella aerofaciens
CAGGCACGCGCCGCCAAAAAGTGGCCGCCCTCGTGCAAAAACACGAGGACGGAAAGCATCAGCAGGCCCCAAAAGACCGATGAGAGAACGCTCAGAACAGTATCCATAAAACGAAAAAGCAATCCTTATGGGTTAAGAACAGGTTGCGGCGAGCACCTGCGCGGCCTTTTCACGCGCCCAGCCATCGATGTCGCGAAGCTGTTCAAACGAATCGACGATCTGCGCATCGTGAGCATCCATGCAGGATTCCACAATGCGGTCGATATCGGTAAAACTGCAGCCATCATGCAGGAAGGCATCGACGGCGACCTCGTTGGCGGCATTGAGCACGCACGGCATGGTGCCGCCCGTCTTGCCGGCACGTTCGGCCAGCGCGAGGCAGCGGAAGGTATCCATATCGGCCGCGTCAAAGGTAAGCTGCCCCAACTCGCGGAAATCGATACGCGGAGCCGGCGTATCCCAACGCTCAGGATACGAGAAGGCAAACTGGATGGGAATGCGCATGTCGGAGGCACCAAGATGCGCCATCACAGAGCCGTCGGCAAACTCGACCATGGAGTGAATCTTGGACTGGCGCTGCACGACCACGTTAATGAAATCGAGATCGCAGCCAAACAGATGCATGGCCTCGATACGCTCCAGACCTTTGTTCATGAGGGTGGCGGAGTCAATCGTGATCTTGGCACCCATAGCCCACGTAGGATGCGCCAGGGCATCGGCGCGCGTCACGCGATCGAGCTCGTCACGCGTGCGGCCAAAGAACGGTCCGCCCGAGCAGGTAAGCCAAATGCAGTGAGCCTCGCGCGGATTCTCGCCCAGATAGCACTGGTAGATGGCAGAATGCTCGGAGTCGACCGGGATAAGCTGACCCGGCTGTGCCAACGGCATCAGCAGATCGCCACCGACGACGAGCGATTCCTTGTTGGCCAGGGCAAGACGCTTGTTCGAGGTCAGGGCAGCATGGCTCGCCTCGAGACCGGCAGCGCCCACGATGGCCACGAGCACGCAGTCGACATCATCGCGGCATGCGAGCTCGCACACGGCCCGCGCGCCAACGCCGAGCTCCGTGCCCTCGGGCAGTTCCTGCAGTACCGCGTCGGCGCCATGGGAGACGTCCGCCACGGCAACCGCCGAAACCGAGAACTCACGGGCGGCGGCAACGAGCTCGGGGGTGCTGGAGTTAACGGACAGCGCCGTCACCTGCAGACGATCGGCATGCTGGCGGCACACGTCGAGCGCCTGAGTGCCGATAGAACCCGTACAGCCCAGAACGGCAACGCGAAGACGCCCATCGGGACCGTAGGTGGTCTGATACGCCATTACAGCACGCCTCCGATCATCAACAGCAGCTGCGCGGTAATGCAGCCAAAGATAAGCGAATCGCTTCGGTCGAGCATGCCGCCGTGGCCCGGGATGAGATTGCCGGAATCTTTGACACCCACACCGCGCTTGATACGCGACTCGATAAGGTCACCGATAACGCCCAGGATGGAGACGACCACGCCGCACAGCAGCGCATAGGGCAGGCTCAGCTTATAGAAGTGCGTTGCCCACAGGATGAGCCAGATCAAGACAGAGCCCAAAATGCCGCCGACAAAGCCTTCCCAGCTCTTTTTGGGAGAGATCTTGGGGACCATCTTATGCTTGCCGATGCGGCTGCCCACGATGTAGGCAAACGAGTCGGAGACCCAAAGGGACGCGCAAACGCCCACCGAAAGCAGGGCGCCGGCAAAACCGGGCACGACATCGCGCAGCAGCACGATAGCCGACAGCATAAAGCCAGTGTAGATAGGGCCCATGAGCGTCACAGCAACGTCAGAGATGCGAGTGCGCGGAGACCAGACATACCAGATACCAACCGCAAGCATCAAAGCGAACAGCAGGGCGTTCAACAGCAGCGAATCGCCCAGTGCCGAGAGCGGAAAGAGCACGGCGGCAGCGATACCAAGGCGCTCGTTGGCAACCTTGCCGTCGAGCCTCGTCATGCGGAAGAACTCATAGCAGCACAGACCGCTCATGACGGACACGAAGATGGCCGTGGGAACAATGCCCAAAACCAGGCACAGGATAAAGACAACGGCATAGACGATACCGGCGGCGGCACGGGTGATAAAGCCCGCCAGCCACGAACCGGAGCCGCTCTTCGCTGCAGGCGCTCCCGCAATGGCAGCCTTACGCGCGGGTGTCGCGGAAGTAGGCGCCTTGGGACGTTCGAACACGATTAAGCCTCCTCGGTCTTACTCAGTCCACCAAACCTACGGTCGCGACCCTGGAAGGCCAAAATGGCCTCGACAAGGCCCCAACGATCAAAGTCGGGCCAATAGGTATCGGTGACATAGAACTCGGAATAGGCAACCTGCCACAGCAGATAGTTCGAAAGACGCAACTCGCCAGAAGTGCGAATCACGAGCTCCGGATCGGGAAGACCGGCGGTGTACAGGTGCGAAGCCACCATGTCATCATCAATTGCGGCAGGATCGATCTTACCGGCAGCCGCATCGAGCGCGATCTGACGGATAGCGCGGGTGATCTCGGCGCGGGCACCGTAGTTAACGGCCAGCGCCAGCGTCATACCGGTATGGTCGGCGCACTCGGCAAGGCCGCGCTCAAAGACGTCGCGGGTCTTCTTGGGCAGCGCGGAAATATCGCCCAAAAAGACAACGCGAACATTTTCGCGCTTAAGCAGCGGTAGCTCATCGATAAACGTCTTGGCAAACAGGTGCATCAGAACGTTGACTTCGTGCTGCGGGCGATTCCAGTTTTCAGTCGAAAACGCATAGGCCGAAAGCACGTCGACGCCCAGGCGCACGCAGGCGGTAATGATCTCGCGCAGCGAGACGATGCCGGCCTTGTGGCCTTCGGTGCGGGCAAGACCGCGTGCCGTAGCCCAACGGCCGTTGCCGTCCATGATGCACGAAATATGGTGCGGAATGTTATTGAGGTCAAGGTCGGAAAAACCGACGCCCGCAGGGGCGTCGGCAAAGTACTCGACCAGTTTATGCTCGTCGTATTGCACC
>RKAY01000014.1 GCA_014846205.1 Collinsella aerofaciens
GCAAGGACTGCTCGTTGTGTTGCATCAGAAGAAGCCATGAGCTCTCCCCATCTTCCAGCACCCAAATCGCATCATTCAGTTGGCTGCGCGAGAGAAGATGAAGCGGGGCCAGAGCCCCAAAGCAACGGTATAAGGTTCGTTTCATCTGCGTTTTCCGTCGCGAAGCTTAAAAGCTATTATGCGAAACCACACCACCGATTGCAAGCGGAGATGTCGGATTGAAACGAGAAAGCCGCTGGCTACCGGTCCCAAGTTCAAAAAATGTTTTCGAAGGCGCCATGCAAAAAGGGCCGGGGCATAAACCCCGACCCCTCAAAAGAGCGATGAGCGGTTTTAGCGTGCGGCGAGCGACTTAGAACGTCTGCTCGTAGTCGCTGTGCTTTTTGGCCGAACGAACCAGGAACTCCTGGTTGGTATTGGTGCCCTTGAGGCCCTTGATAAACGACGCGGCCGCGCGCTCGGTATTGTTCATGCCGGCAAGGATGCGGCGCAGGCCAAAGACAAACGGGCGCATCTGCTCGTCGACCAGCAGGTCCTCGTTACGCGTACCGGAGGCAACGGGGTCGATGGCCGGGAAGATGCGGCGGTCGGCCAGGTCGCGGTCGAGCTTGAGCTCCATGTTGCCGGTGCCCTTGAACTCCTCAAAGATGACCTCGTCCATCTTGGAGCCGGTATCGATAAGGGCGGAAGCCAGGATGGTGAGCGAGCCGCCGTTCTCGATATTGCGGGCTGCGCCCAGGAAGCGCTTGGGCGGATACAGGGCCGCCGAATCGACGCCGCCCGAAAGGATGCGGCCCGAGGCGGGCGCGGCCAAGTTGTAGGCACGGGCAAGGCGCGTGATGGAATCGAGCACCACCACGACGTCGCCGCCCAGCTCCACGATGCGCTTGGCGCGCTCGATCACGAGCTCGGCCACGCGGGTATGGTTGTCGGCGGGCATATCGAAGGTCGAGGCCACGACCTCACCCTTAATGGAGCGTTGCATATCGGTGACCTCTTCGGGACGCTCGTCGACGAGCAGGCAGATGAGGTGCACCTCGGGGTTATTGATCGAGATGGACTGGCAGATCTTCTTGAGGATCGTGGTCTTGCCGGCCTTGGGCGGCGACACGATCAGGCCACGCTGGCCCTTACCGATCGGCGACACGATATCGATAGCGCGACCGGTGATGGAATCCTTACCGTGCTCCATGCGCAGCGGCTCGTTGGGATAGACCGGTGTGAGGTCGCCAAACTTGGGGCGATTACGGGCCTGTTCGGGATCAAGACCGTTGACGGTCGTGATCTTGGCGAGGCCGGCACGCTTGTCGCCGCCGCGCGAGGGACGAAGCGAGCCCTCGATCACGTCGCCCGTGCGCAGGCGCGCGGAGCGGATGAGGTAAGCAGGCACGAAGGCGTCGTCATTGGACTTCATGTAGCCGTGGGCATGGATGATGCCGGAACTATCCGGGCGAATCTGCAGGATGCCCTTGATGTCGCGGAAGCCCTCGGCCTTCGCGGCGGTGGTATAGATCTCTTCGACGAGCTCGGCCTTCTTCTTGCCGGTCGTCTCGATCTCGAACTCCTTGGCCTTCTCGCGCAGCTCGGCGACCTTCATGGCCGCGAGCTCCTCGCGCGAAAGCGTGGGCTCAGTCGGAGCGGCATTGCGTTCCTTATTGCGCTGTTTGCGGTCGCGCTGGCGGTTACGGCGATCGTTGTTGCGCTCGTCCTTGCGGTCACTGCGGTCGTCATTGCGCTTGTGCTGGCGACGGTTGGGGCGGGCGTTCTCGTCGGACTCGGCAGGCACAGTGCCATCGGCGGCAGCGGCATCGGCGTTGTTCGAGGCCTCGCCGTCAGACTTGCCATCGATGGCGGAACCGGCATCGGCATCGGCCTGATGCTCGGCAGCCTTGGCCTTTGCGGACTTTTTGCGTGTGCGCTTGGGTTTCTCGGTTGTCGGTTGATCGGCGTTCTCGGCCTCGGGAGCGACGTCAGAGGTTGCCTCGACGACCTCATTGGCGGCATCCTCGGACGCGTCCTTTTTTGCGCCCTTGGCCTTAGTCGAGCGCTTGGAAGCGGTACGACGGCTGCGACCAGGGCGGACATCGGCCGGCTCGACCTCGGCAGCGGACACGGCGGCTGCGGCGTCCCGGACAGGAGCGTCGGCAACGAGTGTGGGCTCGGTGGCCACCGCAGCGCCCTGAGCTGCGGCTGCAGCCGCAGCAGCAGCCTTCTCGGCCTCAACGAAGGCCTTGGGCTTGCGGCCGCGACGATGCGGACGCAGGGCCGGATCTACGACGGGAGCCGCGCTGGCCTCAGCAGGCATTGCAAGCTCAGCGGACTGCGCGCTCTCCCCCGCTTCAGGACGAGTCGGAGCCTCGGAGGCATCGGAAGCCCCCTGCTCAACAGGCTGCTGAGCCTTGGTAGCGGCACGGCGACGCGTACAGGTAGCCGACTGGTCGGCTACGCGTGCCGCGGCGGTCGCATTCGCCTCGGGTGCGCTTGGAGCCGCCAGCTCGGCCAGAGCTGCGGCCTCACGCTCGGCAGCGCGACGACGGGCACGCACGACCTGAGCCTCGCTAATCTGCGCCAGCGCGCGGGCCTGCGCAACTTCGTCGGAAATCGACGCGGCGGAGTCGGCCGCAACGGTGCGCTTAGTTCGCGTCGTGCGCGTGGTGCGGCGCTTGGGCTTGACGGCTTCCTCATCCTCGGCGGCAGGCTTGGATGCGCGGCGCGTACGCTTAGGCTTTGCAGGCGCGGCCTCATCGCCAGTGGCGGAAAGTGCGGGCGCGGCGCTCTCGACTGCAGCGGGCGTGGCTGCCGGGGCGGCCTTGGAGGCCTCAGGAGCCGAAGCCTGCACCGACGCAGGCTTCACGACCTGGTCCGACGCAGCCGGTGCAGCGGGAGCGGCCGTCGTCGTTATTTCGTTTTCTTGCTGTTGATCAGACACAGTGTTTGCTCAACTTTCTTTTCAAGCCCTGTGATCACATGCTCCCTGCATAAACCTTCAGGGCGGCTAAACAGTCTAG
>RKAY01000101.1 GCA_014846205.1 Collinsella aerofaciens
CCACTATCACGAGGTTGGACTGAAGGGCAAGAACCGCGCACATTTTGAGCATATCCTCATGGATAACATTAAGGCGGCTTTGGCCGCCTTTTCCGTGAACGCCGTGTCTCGAATTTCCGGTTATATCCTCGTGACCTTTAACGAGCATCAGGCCGATGAGGCGGCGCGTGTCATCCGCACCGTCCCCGGCGTTGCCCGTGTGTCCCTGGCATACCACACCAACCGCGACCCGCAGGAGTACTGCGCCGCCGCCGTCAAGGCGCTGCGCGAGTTTGGCCCCTTCGATTCGTTTAAGGTGCACGCCAAGCGTTCCAATACCGACTATGAGCTCACCTCGATTGATATCAATCGTCAGGTGGGCGAGGTACTGTGCGAGGCCTTCCCCGATAAAAAGGTTCAAATGCACGACCCCGATGCGATGGTGCACGTACTGGTGGTCCAAGGTAGCGTTTACGTGTATGCGCGCTCCGAGCGCGGCGTGGGCGGTCTGCCGGTGGGTTCTGCCGGCAAGGTCGTGACGCTTCTGTCGTCGGGCATCGATTCTCCGGTGGCGACCTGGATGCTCGCGCGTCGCGGCGCGGTGTGCGTGCCGGTACATTTCTCCGGTCGTCCGCAGACGCCCGATACGAGCGAGTATTTGGTGCAGGACATCATCCGCGCGCTTGAGCCGGGTGTCCAGATCGGCCGCCTGTACGTGGTGCCGTTCGGAGATTGCCAGCGTGAGATTTCCGTCACCTGCCCCAGCAACCTGCGCGTGATCATGTATCGCCGCATCATGTATTCGGTTGCCGAGCGCATTGCGCATATCGAGGGCGCCAAGGCCATCGTGACCGGCGAGTCGCTCGGTCAGGTTGCTTCCCAGACGCTCGAGAACATCATGGCCGTCAACGAGGCCGTGAAGATTCCCGTGTTCCGTCCGCTCATCGGGTCCGACAAGCAGGAGATCATTGCGCGCGCTCAGGAAATCGGTACGTTCGATATTTCCACCGAGGCGGCGCCTGACTGCTGCACGCTGTTTATGCCGCGTCGTCCCGAGACGCATGCCAAACTCGATGCCGTGCACGAGGCCTGGGAGCTGTTCGACCACGAGGAGATGATCGAGCGCCTGCTTAAGCAGACCGAGTACATCGACTTCTCCAGCAACACGTATAAGGCCCCCAAGACCTTAAAACGCAAACATTTGGAGCTTGCCCCGCGTGATATTTACCAAGATCACGAGTAATTGCCTGCATAGACCGACAATGCGCCTGTATCGTCGGTCTTTTGCTATCTGGGCAAATGATGCCAAGATGTTCATTCGCTGACGTGTGCTTGAATAAATGGACATGTTCCCGCAAGGTTTTGGACAGCTTTTGGTTTGACCGCGAAAACTGGTGTGGACGTGCGGAAGCTGCGGCGTTCGTTTCCTGACATGATGGTGTTGGGAGGTGTTTGCTATGGCGCAGCGCGAGCAACACGAACGGGTTAAACGGATGGACCGCTGGGCGGAAAAGCTACTCGCCCATAAGGCGGTGGTCGTGGCGATTCTGGTTGTTATTGCCGCCGCGAGCGGCTTGGCGATGGCAAGTCTTAATAGCCGCTCCAGCGGCGTGTCGTTTGAACGTAGTGATAAGGCGAGCGCCTCGGATGTGCGCGGGTCCGGGGATGCCTCTCCTGATGAGGCCGATGAGTCTTCGGCCAAGAGCTCCTCTGCTGCCGAGGTGTACGTCGATGTGGATGGCGCCGTTGTGAGGCCTGGCGTGTATCGGCTCAAAGATGGAGCACGGGCTTCCCAAGCGATCGATGCCGCCGGAGGGCTTACGGTCGAGGCGGATGTGACAGGGCTTAATCGTGCGTCCAAGATCACAGATGGCCAAAAGATCTATGTTCCGACGGTGGGGGAGCAACAAGCGGCTGCGGCGGTCGACGGGGCCGACAGCGGTGCTGCCACGACTCCTGGCGCGGGGTCTTCGTCGGGGCTCGTGAACATCAATACGGCAAGTGCGGCGGAGCTGCAGACGCTTTCGGGCATCGGGCCTTCTATGGCGCAGTCGATTATCGACGAGCGGACGCAAAACGGGACTTTTGCCTCAGTCGATGACCTGATGCGCGTATCGGGGATCGGTGAGAAGAAGCTCGCCAAAATCAAAGATTGCATTTGCGTATGAGTGCGACCGAGCGCGAGCAAGTGATGCCCCCACGGCCATTGATGCCGTGGACGATGGCGCTTTGTGCCGGCTTGTGTGTGAGCTGTGGCTTGGTACTTAACATGGCAGCCGATGTGCTGCTGGGAGTGCCGGCAGCACCCGACACGTCGCTTATGGTCATTCCCGTTGCGGCTGTGGCTTGCATCGTATTGGCTCGGTCCTGTATGCGCCTTGTGCGGTGGCGGCGCTGGCTGTATGCCGCGGCCCTTGGCTTCGTGGCTGGGGCGGTCGTGTCCGCTGGTTGGGCGATCGGGGCGCTGCGTGCTTCGAGGGCACTGGATAATCGGGCTGCGAGCAGTCTCGAGTTTGTTGTGCACGGCGACCCGTCCATCAATGACGATGCGTACTCCTATACCTGCGATGCGTATGAGGGCGAAAATCGTTTGGGTCAGGTGCGGCTGTCGTGCGATTGCGAGCTCGACGCCGGTTCGCATGTACGTGCTATCGGTCGAATTTCGCGCTTTGAGAACGATGCGTATGGGCGCTCAAGCGTGCTTCGAGGTGAGCTTCGAAAAGTGAAGGTCATCCGGTTGGTATCGGTCGACGAGGGCTCTCCGGGGCCGCTGCTTCGACTACGAAATGGGCTGCTTGCGTCCATTTCGCCTGCGACCGACCCGGCGCGTGCGCTCATAGCCGGTATCGTCTGCGGTCGTTCGGCCGAGCTGCGCTCCCAGCC
>RKAY01000022.1 GCA_014846205.1 Collinsella aerofaciens
CGCTCAAACAGCAGGTCGGCGTCCTCGACCTTCCAGCGCCACATGAGCTTGGAGAAGACCCACAGGATGCCCATGACTACGGCGACAGTGCCGCGGATGAGCGCCGGGAACTCGGCGTAGGGGGCGCTGTAGTAATCCTCGGGCGTCTGTTTAAACAGGCGCATGGGCTACCTCCTTTGGTTGATGAGGTCCTCGATGATCGAGACGACCTCATCGATGGTGTGGGCGGTGGAGTCGACGTGCACGGCGTCCTCGGCGGGCACGAGCGGTGCGACCTCGCGGCTGCTGTCGAGTTTATCGCGCTGCTTGAGGGCGTCGAGAGTATCGTCGACCTCGGCCTCGAGTTGTTCGGCAGTAAGCGGCTGAGCGTCGTTTTGGTGGCGCTGCAGCACGCGGCGGCGGGCACGCTCACGCGGGTCGGCGGTCAGGAACACCTTGACCTGCGCGTTAGGGAACACGACGGTGCCGATGTCGCGACCCTCGGCCACGATATCGCGGTCCTCGGCGGCGCGGCGCTGATGGATGAGCATGGCGGCGCGTACACCCGGGTAGGCCGAGACCTTGGAGACGTTGGCGTCCACCTGCGGGGTGCGGATGGCAGCCGATGCGTCCTGGCCGTCGATGGTCAGGCGCGTGTCTTCACCAGTGTCGTTGGTAAAGCGGATCTCGATCTGCTCGGCGAGGGCGTCGATGGCCGCCTCGTCGTCCAGGTCGATGCCGCGGTCGAGCGCGGCAAAGGTAACGGCGCGATACATGGCGCCCGTGTCGAGCTTGTTAAAGCCCAGCTGGCGGGCGATCTCCTTGGCGATGGTGGACTTGCCGGAACCGGCGGGGCCGTCGATGGCGACGATCATGCAATGCTTCCTTTCGGTGGTTGAGGTGCTGGTATGATGCGGGGACGCTGCTTGCTGGCGGACTGACTAGCCCGTGTAACGCTCGCGGTAGGTGTTGCGCTTGGGCGCGGAGCCGTGGCTGCCGTGGTGACGCGTGCGGCTTGCGGTGTTGGTCGCGGGCGCGGCACCACGCTTGGAGCTGGCCTGCTTGGGCGGGATGCCGCCGGCCTTGAGGATCTGCACCTCGCGCTCGGTGAGCTCGCGCCACGAGCCCTTGGCCACGTCCTTGAGCTCCAGGCCGGCAAAGTTACAGCGGTGCAGACGGATCACCGGATGGTGGATCTTGCTCAGCATGCGCTTGACCTGGTTTTTGCGGCCCTCGCGGATGATGACCTCGACGGCGGTGGTGCCGGGCTTGACGCCTTGCGGAGCCACGGCCTCGGCCTCATGCGCGTCAATGACGCGGCAGATCGCCGGCTGGCACAGGCCGTCGTCGAGCTCGATGCCGCGACGGAGTGGTTCCAAGTCGCGATCGGTCAGGTGGCCGTCCACGAGCGCCTGGTAGGTCTTGTAGACGTGCTTGCTGGGGTGCAGCAGATTCTGCGACAGGTCGCCGTCGGTGGTAAAGAGCAAAAGGCCCGTGGTGTCGCGGTCCAGGCGGCCCACCGGGAAGAGCCCCGGAAAGCGGTCGCGCGGGACCAGATCAGCCACGCAAGGGCGCTCCTGCGGATCGCTCATGGTGGTGAGGTAGCCGGTCGGCTTGTAGAGCATCAGGTACACGGCGCCCTGGCCGAGCTTGACGGGCATGCCGTCGACCTCGACATGATCGCGGTCGACGTCGACCTTGGTGCCCAGTTCGGTCGCGACCTGGCCGTTGACGGTCACGCGGCCGGCGGTCATCAGATCCTCCGAGCCGCGGCGGCTCGCCACGCCCGCGCGCGCCAAAAAACGCTGCAGGCGCATGGTGTGCGGATAGACGGGCTGGGCGTCGGTTGCGGGTGCTGTGTAGCCCATGGCGCGCGTCTCCCCTACTTCGTTAGTCCTCGTCATGCAAATCCTCCGAGGTCTCGTCGCCGACCAGGGTCTCCAAGTCCTCGACTGCCTCAACATCTTCAACATCGGTATCGAGCAGTTCGCGCTCTTCGTCCAGGTCCTCTGCCTGCTCCTCGAGCGTGGACTGAATGCTGCGGCCGCTCAGGCGCTCGCGGATAAACTGACGCGACTGCTCGTCGGGCGCAAACTGCTCCAGATCGGGCAGGTCGCGGGTGGAGCGTAGGCCGAACTTTTCCAAAAAGGCGTTGGTCGTGCCGTAGATGATGGCCTGACCGCGTTCGGGGTCGCGGCCGAGCTCGCGCACCAGACCCTTGTCCACGAGCGACGCGATGACGCCGTCGGAGTTGACGCCACGGATGCCCTTGACCACCTCACGCGTGACGGGCTGGTGGTAGGCGATGACGGCGAGTGTCTCGAGCGCCGCCTGCGACAGTTTTTGCGTGTCCCAACTCAGCACATAGGCCTCGACCGCATCGTGGTAGGCGGGGTGTGTGAACAGCCGCCAGCCGCCGGCGACCTCTCGCAGCTGAAAGCCGCGGTTGGCCTCCTCATACTCAACCTTGAGCTCGGCCAACAGCGAAGCGCACTCGCCGGGGGCGATATCCAGCGCACCTGCCAGCGCGGGTGCGCTTACGGGGTCGCTCGACACCAGCAGTAGCGCCTCGAGGGCGCCTTTGAGGCTGTTTGCCTCCAGCGTGGAAAGGGTTGACATGGTTGCCGCTCCTATTCGGTGAGCTCGGGGCCCTCGCCGGGCACGTATGCCTCGGCGCCCTCGACGCGGTTGATGCAGATGGTTCCGAAGATCTCGTCCTGGCTCAATGTGAGCGAGCCGCGCTTGGCGAGCTCCAACATGGCCAGGAAGGTGACGACGAGCTGCTCGGTGGTGGCGTCGCCGTCCAGCAGCTCGCGGAAGGTGCAGGTTTGGTGCGCCATGGTAAA
>RKAY01000023.1 GCA_014846205.1 Collinsella aerofaciens
CCTGGGTGCCGGATTTGGTGGCGCGCTCGCGGCGCTGCTTCACATCGGCACGGTTTCTCAGGGCGTTTCCGG
This sequence comes from Collinsella aerofaciens, assembly GCA_014846205.1. The sequence continues at coordinate 73 of RKAY01000023.1, forward strand.
TCTGTTTGGCCTGCTGATCGTCGTTCCCGGCCAGCAGCTCGGCTACGTCGCCGCCATGCTGCTTGCCTATGCCTCCGGCTTTGTCCTGACGTGGTTCTTTGGCGTCGACGAGCAGAAGATCAACGAGTTCTTTGGCGAGTAGCCTGATGCTGCGCGCTATGTCATTCGAGCGTCTTGACGTGCCGCAGATCTCTTGATGCGATGGTTGTGCCGGCGGGGCTAACTGCCCCGCCGGCCTTTTTAAAGGAGAATCGAAGCGTGAGAACGGGTATTTCTGTCTATCTTTCCAGTCCTCTGCAAGATATCGAGCGGACGATTGAGCATGGCGCCGCGGCGGGTGCACGCTATGCGTTCACCTCGCTGCATATTCCCGAGGATGGGGGAGCGGCGTATGCCGATAAGGTTCGCCAGGTGCTGTCGCTGCTTTCCGCTCGCGGTATTGCGCTCATTGCCGATGTGGGGCCGCGCACGTGCGATTTGCTGGGCCTTGAGCGCATGGAGGACTTGCGTGATCTGGGACTGGAGTACCTGCGCCTGGATTACGGCTTTAGTCCCCAACGGGTCGCGGAGCTGTCCGGTGTATTTCGCATCGTGGTCAATGCATCGACGGTGAGTCCTGATGAAATCGCATCGTGGCGAGAGGCCGGTGCCGATGTGACCCGTTTTGCCGCCTGCCACAATTTTTATCCCAAGCCCTATACCGGTTTAGCTCTGGAGGACATTGCTCGAACGAATCTTCGTCTTGCAGCCCTTGGCTTCGAAATCATGGCTTTTGTGCCGGGTGATGCCAACGTCCGCGGGCCGGTATTCGAGGGGCTGCCGACGGTTGAGGCGCAGCGCGGTCGCGCATCAAAGGTTGCCCTTAACATGCTTGAGCTCGCACATGGCGCCGATTGCGACATTGTTTTGGTCGGCGACCCCGATCTTTCCGATGCAGGCTGGGCACAGTTTGCCCGGATTTCCGCTGGATATGTTGACATGCCGTGCCAGCTCGACCCCGGATACTCCTATTTGTTGGGGCAAGTCCATCACGATCGACCTGACTCGAGCGCCCTTATTTTTAGGTCTCAGGAGTCGCGCACGACGCTTAAGCCGGATTCCGTGCCGACGGATACCGGTGCCGGCCTGCCGCGAAAGACGGGGTCGATCGCTGTGAGCAATAGCGGCTATGGGCGCTACGAAGGCGAGCTTGAGATTGCGCGGGTCGATCTTCCCGGCGACGAGCGCATGAACGTTGTAGGCCATATTGCGCCCGAAGCGATGGAGTTGCTGCCGTTCGTTAAGCGAGGCTTTGGGGTACGGTTTGTTTAGCGTGTGACCCGTGGGCTACAATTGCTCCATGATGCGAAGCCGCCTCGTATGGTGTGCACCTGCGTTGGCCGATCTATATTCGGAGGATTCCCATGACCGTACTGTTTGTTGAATATCCCAAGTGCTCGACCTGTAAAAAGGCCAAGGCATGGCTGGACGAACATGGGGTTGAGTACGTCGATCGCGATATTGTCACAGACAATCCCTCGGCTGAGGAGCTCGCGACCTGGATTGCGCGTTCGGGGCTGCCGGTGCGTCGTTTCTTTAACTCGTCGGGCATGAAGTATCGAGAGCTTGGCCTGAAGGCGCGCCTGGACGCGGGGATGACGGACCAGGAATGTTACGAGCTACTGGCGACTGACGGCATGCTGGTTAAGCGTCCGCTGCTGGTGGGCGATGACTTTGCGATTCCGGGCTTTAAGGAAGCGGCCTGGGCCGAGGCGCTGCTGTAGCAACTGTGGAAAGCGCGTCCCGTTTTGAGTGACGATTCTGGGGTGTGCTTTCCGGTTGAGGGCTCTACGGGAAACTACGCCCCAGTTTGAGCTTGAAATCTGGGATGCACTTTCCGCCGGCGGGCCTGGCCCAGTCAGTTCTCCAGTTGCGCCCATTCGTGTGGGTCGTAGGTCTTTACGTACGTGTCGGACGTGTCGCTCCAGTACTCTTCGTCCATAAAGGGCAGGTATGCCTGAACGCCGGGGCAGATAAACGGAAGCCGTTGCCGCTGCAGGCGCTCGCGCTGCCGCCGCTCCAGGTTCGTCTCGGATATGACGGTCGGCATGCCGGACAGCTCGACGAGGCTTGCCTGGATGCGCTTGAGGTCGGGGAGCGCCGCATGCCATGACGTTCGCATGATCAAAAATGAGGCGCGGCGGTAGTTTGCCTGCATTACCGTGATGGCGGGGCGCAATGTGGGATGGATTTTGTCCCGTTCGGGCCAAAGGTCAGCAGTGATCTCGAGCCCCAGAGTCTCCCATAGGTAATCAAGCTCTTCGTCCATGGCGCCTCGATATCTACGCGATCATTGATACTTCGATTGTGTTGCCTGATGCTATCGTTTTCGCGGTAGAATCTGCCAACGGTTGACGGCTACCGCTCGCGGCGTTTTGCCCTTCGTGTACAGCGGTCGGCTTCACAGGTCCTTCACGGGTTGGACGAAATTAGGCCAATTTGGCCGAATTTCAAAAAAGTCAAAATTGGGGCTTGCGTCATGGCGGGACTTCCCGTATATTTCTTTCTTGCGCAAAGGCACAGCCGAGCGCAGCAATGCAGTCATTGGGATGTCGTCTAATGGCAGGACAGCGGATTCTGGTTCCGTCAATGGGGGTTCGACTCCCTCCATCCCAGCCATTGCATTTGCTACAT
>RKAY01000088.1 GCA_014846205.1 Collinsella aerofaciens
AAGACACTCGATGACCTCAATCCGCAGGCGCCGCGGTTTGCCGTGAGCGCGCGCAAGGGCGAGGGCATGGATGCCTGGTGCGATTGGCTCATCGGGCAGATTGAGCAAGCAAGGGCGTAAATCGGCCGCCATACAGGCGGGCGTAGCCGCAGAGACACGAGATAGGAGCCTCTTTTGAAGCTCATCATCGCCGAGAAAAACGACGCCGCACGTCAGATCGCCGAGCGTCTGTCCACAGGCAAACCCAAAAAGGACAAGGTGTACAACACCGCCATCTACCGTTTTGAGTGGAAGGGCGAGGAGTGCGTGACCATCGGCCTTGCCGGTCACATCCTGGCGCCCGATTTTTGCGACAGCGTGCTGTTCGATAAAAAGCTGGGTTGGTATTCGGTGACCGAGGACGGCGAGATGCTGCCGGCCGACATGCCCGACGGCCTGGCCCGTCCGCCCTACGACACCAAGCGCAAGCCGTTCCTTGCCGACGGTATCTCCATTAAGGGCTGGAAGCTCGAGAGCCTGCCCTACCTCACGTGGGCACCGGTCATTAAACTGCCGGCCGAGAAGGAACTCATTCGCTCGCTCAAGAACCTGGCTAAGAAGTCCGACAGTGTCATCATCGCCACGGACTTCGATCGCGAGGGCGAGCTGATCGGTTCGGACGCCCTCAACAAGGTGCGAGAGGTCGCGCCCGACTTGCCGGTCGCCCGCGCCCAGTACTCTTCGTTTACCAAGGCCGAGATTACGCACGCCTTCGATAATCTCGTCACGCTCGACCAGAATCTGGCCGACGCTGGCGAGAGCCGTCAGCATATCGACCTTATCTGGGGTGCGGTGCTTACGCGCTATCTGACGCTCGCCAAGTTCGGCGGCTTTGGCAACGTGCGTTCCGCCGGCCGCGTGCAGACACCGACGCTTGCCCTGGTGGTCGAGCGCGAGCGCGAGCGTATGGCGTTTGTGCCCGAGGACTATTGGCAGATCCGCGGCATGGGCGCCGCGCAGGGCGCTTCCGAGGACGACCGCTTTAAGATCGCTCACAAGACAGCGCGCTTCACCGACAAGGATGCTGCCGAGACGGCGTATGGTCACGTCGACGGCGCCAAGACGGCGACCGTCGCCGCAGTGACCAAGCGCTCGCGCAAGCAGCAGCCGCCCACGCCGTTCGCTACGACCTCGCTACAGGCTGCCGCTGCGGCCGAGGGCATCTCGCCTGCGCGCACCATGCGCATCGCCGAGTCCCTCTACATGGCGGGCCTCATCAGCTACCCGCGTGTCGACAACACCGTGTACCCCGCGACGCTCGATTTGGGCGCCGTGGTGAGCGACCTGGCAAAGATCAACCCGGCGCTGGCGCCTGTGTGCAAAAAGGTGCTCGCCGGACCCATGAAGCCCACGCGTGGCAAGGTCGAGACCACCGACCACCCGCCCATCTACCCCACGGGCGAGGGCGATCCGTCCACGCTCGACGGCGGGCAGCGCAAGCTCTACGACCTCATCGCTCGCCGCTTCCTGGCAACGCTCATGGGTCCCGCGACCATCGAGAACACCAAGCTCGAGCTCGACGTCAACGGCGAGCCGTTCGTGGCCTCGGGTGACGTGTTGGTGACCCCGGGTTTCCGCGAGGCATACCCGTACGGACTCAAGCGCGACGAGCAGATGCCGCCGCTGGAGCAGGGTGACACGGTCGACGTGTTCGATATGAAGCTCGAGGCCAAGCAGACCGAGCCGCCCGCGCGCTACAGCCAGGGCAAGCTCGTGCAGGAGATGGAAAAGCGCGGCCTGGGCACCAAGTCCACGCGCGCGAGCATCATCGAGCGCCTGTATGCCGTGCGCTACCTCAAAAACGATCCCGTGGAGCCGAGCCAGCTGGGTATCGCCATCATCGATGCACTGTCGCAGTTTGCCCCGCGCATCACGAGCCCCGATATGACTAGCGAGCTCGACGGCGACATGACCCGCGTGGAGCGCGGCGAGGACACCGAAGAGCATGTCGTGACGCACTCGCGCGCGCTGCTGGCCGGCGTGCTCGATGAGCTGCTCAAGCATACGCAGGAGCTGGGTGACGCCATCAGCGACGCCGTCACGGCTGATGCGCGCGTGGGCACCTGCCCCAAGTGCGGCAAGGACCTCGTCATGAAGACGAGTGCCAAGACCCGCGGCAGCTTTATCGGCTGCATGGGATGGCCCGACTGCGACGTGACCTATCCGGTGCCGAGTGGCGTCAAGGTAAGCCCGCTCGAGGGCGAGGCCGCCGTGTGCCCCGAGTGCGGTGCGCCGCGCATTAAGTGTCAGCCGTTCCGCCAGAAGGCCTTTGAGATTTGCGTGAATCCGACGTGTCCCACAAACTACGAGCCCGACCTTAAGGTGGGCGAGTGCAAGGTGTGCGCGGAGGCCGGGCGTCACGGCGACCTGATTGCGCACAAGAGTGAGAAAAGCGGCAAGCGCTTTATTCGCTGCACCAACTACGACGACTGCGGCGTGAGCTATCCGCTGCCGGCGCGCGGCAAGCTCGAGGCGACGGGCGAGACCTGCCCCGAGTGTGGCGCTCCCATCGTGGTGGTCAACACGGCGCGCGGTCCGTGGCGCATTTGCGTCAACATGGACTGCCCGACCAAGGAGAAGAAGCCCGCCCGCGGCCGCAAGACTGCGACCAAGGCGAGTACGGCGAAGAAGACCACGGCGGCAAAG
>RKAY01000002.1 GCA_014846205.1 Collinsella aerofaciens
CATGGCACAGATCGATGACCAGCGTGTGGCGCGCGTGCTCGATGCGCTCGAGGCTCAGCACCCCGGCGCACAGCTGCTCGTGAATGACCCATGGTCGATTTATTACCTGACCGGCTTTTATGCCGATATGTTCGAGCGGTTTTGTGGCGTGCTGCTCGCGCGCAATGCCGAGCCAGTGATCCTAGTCAACGCGCTGCATCAGCTGCCCGAATACAACAATGCCCGCGTTGTCTACCACACCGATACCGATATCGTGACCGAGGCCATCGCTCGCGAGGTCGATCCGACCAAACCGCTCGGCATCGATACCGTTATGCGCTCCGGCTTTTTGATGCCCCTTATGGATCGTCACGCCGCGAGCGAGTTCTTCCTGGGCGACTTTGCCGTCACCGCCGCGCGCACCCACAAGGATGCCGCCGAGCAAGAGCTCATGCGCGTGTCCTCGGCCGCCAACGACGCCGTAATGGCCGACGCGATCAAGCTCGTCCACGAAGGTGTGACGGAGCGAGAAATTGCCGACCAAATGCTCAGCCTGTACCGCAAGCACGGCTGCGAGGGCTTTAGCTTTTCTCCGATCGTGAGCTTTGGCGCCAACGCCGGCGACCCGCATCACGAGCCCGACGACACCCTACTCAAGCGGGGCGACGTGGTGCTATTCGACATTGGCGGACGCCATCGCAACTACTGCTCGGACATGACGCGCACGTTCTTTTGGGGCGAGCCGGACGAGGAGACGGCAGTCATCTACGACATCGTTCGCCGCGCCAACGAGGCCGCCGAGGCGCTCATCGCCCCGGGCGTGCGCATGTGCGACCTGGACCGCGCCGCGCGCGACGTGATCGAGGACGCTGGCTACGGCAAGTACTTCACGCATCGCCTGGGCCACTCGATCGGCCTGCAGGACCACGAGCCAGGCGACGTTTCCCTTGTCAACGAGCAGACCGTAGAGCCTGGCATGACGTTCTCTATCGAGCCGGGCATCTACCTCCCCAGCCGCACCGGCGTCCGCATAGAGGACCTGGCCTTGGTTACCGAGTCCGGCGTCGAGATTCTCAACGCCTACCCCCACGATCCGGTCCGCCTAGACTAGCCCCCTCCCAATAGTCCCCCAGTAAGTTGCGGTGGAATAGTTCCCAGATTGGCCCACAGAGGCATAATCCAGGAACTATTCCACCGCAACTGCCATGGGGCCAAGTCGACCAATTTGACAGTCTGGAGATGCGCCACGAAAACGAGCTATCTACTACGTTTAACCCGCATGGGTCGACCATGCGGGTCTTTTTTGAAAAATGGCAAGCCATCTACCTGCGGTTTTAATTTCACAAGTCTCGGCGTGGTCAAGGGCAGTCGATTAAACGTAGTAAATAGACCCATTTCGTGGCGAGCAGGTCAACTCGGGGCACGGGGCAGCTAATTTGGCTAGCGCAGCAGCCCCGCAACTTCACCGGCTAGGGTGATGGTACCGGCGGCAACGAAGGACTCGCCCGCGGCATCGAAGGCAGCGAGGGCCTCGGGCACGCTGGGGTAAACGCCCGCGAGCTTATCGGCATCAACGAGGGCGGCGAGCTCCTCTGCCGGTAGGGCGCGGTCGGAATCAGTCTGCGTCACGACCACGCGCGGGAAGGCTGGGATCAGCACATCGACGATACCCGCCACGTCCTTGTCGGCCAGCGCGGCGCACAGCAGCGTGGGGCGATTCTTCACGCACGGATCGATCTCGTCCAGCGCGCTCACAAAGTTCTCGCAGCTCTGAGGGTTATGGCAGGCGTCGATCAGCTTAAGTGGATCGGTTCCCAGCACATCAAATCTGCCCGGCGTGGGGCAGCCCATAAGCGACGCATCGAGCCTGTCATGATCGAGCTCGCGACCCAGATAGCCCTCGCACAGCATAATCGCGCACGCAGCATTCTGCGGCTGATAGGCCGGCTTGACCATGCTCGACGTATAGATTGCGCGCGGCGTGGTGCAGCTGAACTCAACCGTATCGCCCACATGCGCCGGCACCTTGGTCGTGGAGTGGCTCACCACTAACGGCACCACACCGCACTCACGGCAGCGAGCATCCATCACGCGCTGAACGCTCGCTTCGTGCGTACCCTCACCCAGCACAACCAGACGTCCGGGCTTGATGACCGCGGCCTTCTCCCTCGCAATGGCCTCGAGCGTGTCGCCCAGGATGCGCGTGTGGTCGAGTCCGATGCCGGTGATGGCAACGGCAACGGGATCGGTCGCGCTCGTGGCGTCCCAGCGCCCGCCCATGCCAACCTCAAGCACAGCAACGTCCACTGCGGCCTCGGCAAACACCACCAGTGCGGCAGCCGTCAGCAGGTCAAACGGCGTGATGGAATAGGCGCGCTCCCCCGCCGCCACACGACGAGCATTCACGCGGCGCCCCGCCTCAACGGCGGCAGAAACGCCACGGGCAAACGCCTCATCGCTAACGACGCGCCCATCGACCTCCATGCGCTCGGGATAACGCACCAACTGCGGCGACGTATACAGCGCGGTCTTTAACCCCTCACCGCGAAGGACGGCAGCCGCAAAACGCGTGGTCGAAGTCTTGCCATTGGTGCCGGCAACCTGAATGCAATCGAAATACTCGTCCGGACGTCCCAGCTCATCGAGCATATCGACAACCGTCTCAAGCAGAGGCCCAGCATCCCCAGAAATC
>RKAY01000150.1 GCA_014846205.1 Collinsella aerofaciens
CTCATCCAGGTAGAACCAACGGCGCGCCAAGCGTGTTACCTCTCCGTCATACTCGATAACGTCCATGCGCAAGCCCTCGTGCGACATCAGCGCAAATTTGGGATAGGCAAACCCGCCGCCACCTAGCATAAGCATGCGGTCGATGCCGTGACCATAAGCGTCGCGCATTGCATCCTCGGCCTCAAACACATCGTCAAATGCACGATAGTACGCAAAGACGGGCTCTGCCCAACGCTCGCCAACGTAGCTTGCGCTTTGGTAGACGCCGCCTTGCACCAACACGCGAATCTCATCGCCGCTCTCAGCGTGCACGCGCTTCACACGCGCCAGCCCATTGCGGGTTCGCGCAACCTGCAGACAGGCAGCACGAACAGCAACGGCGGCCGCACCAAGCGCCGCAGCTCCCAGGGCAACGCCGGCAACGACGCCAGCGGAAACACTCGGCTTGTTCATCTAGAGCTCCTTTTGCAGATAGAGTCCATGGTCGTAAAAACCCAGCTGGCGATAGTACTCGCGCGTACCGATCGCGCTGATCACGTTGATGTGCGAATACCCCGCGTCCCGAGCAATATGGCATGCACGCTCCACCAGCAACCGCCCCAGCCCATGGTGCTGGGCCGCCTGGCCTTGATCCCCCACGCGCGCCGCCATGCCATACACGTGCACCTCACGAATCATCGCCTCGTCCGGCCCCGTCGGCAGCTCGTCCGCATGCGCGGCAACAAACGAACGGTCGGGCAACGACAGCCGCAAAAAACCCGCGATCTTGCCCTGCGGCGTCACCCACTGCAAAAAGCGCTCATAAGTCACCGGCGTCTCGTACGCCACTTCCTCATCGAGAGACAGCTCATCCAAGTCGGCACCCGCCGTGCTGATCTCGCGATAGCGAATCTCGCGCACTGCCGCGCCTTCTCCGCGAGCCGCCAAGCGGTTCTCGACGAGTTGACGCAGGTTGGGCTTCTTGTTGCCCACCATGATGTCATCGGAACTAAAGTCGCGAATCATGCGACTGATACGGCAGAACGTCGGCGTCACCACGATGTCGTCGGCCAGCACGTCGAGCAGTTCTTCCTCGGCATAGGGGCGCCACTCGCCGCGCTCATAGCAGCCCACCAGACGCGAGCCCTCGATGAGCGCACACGGGTAGACCTTGACCTCGTCGGGCATAAAGGCCCCCTCGGTCATAAAGCGCTCGTAGTCGCGCTTGTCCCCCTCGGGCGTGGCGCCGAGCAAGTTGAGCATAAAGTGCGCGTGGATCTTAAAACCAAACAGGCGCGCGAGCGAAAACGCTCGCTCGATCTTCGCCACCGAAATACGGCGCTCGTTGATGTCGAGCAGGTGCTGGTCGAGACTCTGGATGCCCATCTGAATCTTGGTGCAGCCCAGGCGGCGGATGAGCGTGAGGGCCTGCGGCGTTACAGCATCGGGGCGCGTCTCGATAACGAGCCCCACCACGCGATGCTTCGCCGTCTCGTTAATGCGCTGCTGACGCTCGAGCTCCTCCATCGTTGCCGTCTGCCACTCGGTGACCTCGCCCCACGGCGTACCGGGGCCGTACAGACGACGCACCGCACGGTTGTAGCCGCCCACGGCAGCATCCACACGTCCCTGCTCGTCGGCAACGCCGGCAGCAAGCTCGACCTCGTCTGTCGCAATGCCGGCGGCCCGATAGCGCTCGCGACGCTCTGCTACCACCGGCGGCAGGGCATCGGCGGGAGCGTCATCGAGCAGACGCCCCGCCTCGGCACGGCTGATGCCCGGACGCGCCAACATGGGGTTGGCCGCCACGCCGGCGACGGCGTCGTCATTGAGCGCACGGAAAAGCTCCGACATAAACCATGCCTGATACCCTTGCGGATAGTCGCTCCAGGTACCACCGAGCACGATGAGCTCGATCTTGTCGGTCGCATGCCCCATTTGCGAAAGCGCGGTCAAACGAGCACTCACCTGCAGATACGGGTCAAAGCAGTTTTGCTCCGCACGGGCGCACGCCGGCTCGGCATGCAGATAGCTCTTGGGCATGCGCAGATCGTTGGGACAAAACAGGCAATCGCCCGAACAGGGCCACGGCTTGGTGATGACGGTAATGGTCGCCACGCCCGAGGCCGTCCGGCGCGGCTTCATACGCAGCACCTGCAGCAGTTGACGTTCCAGATCGGCGTCGACATTCCACCCAGCCCAACGAGCCGGTTCCTCACGTTTAACCCGCTGGTAAAACGGCAGCAGTCGGCGCTTGGCCAGGTCCCGTTTGTCGGCACCCTCGCGGCGCGCCTCGGCATGTATCAGTTTGACGAGGGTCTTGTCGTCCACGGCCTCGCCACGACGCAGGACCTCGAGTATGTTCAAGATAATCTGTTCCATGTCCCCATTGTAAAGGCAAAGGCGCCGGAGCCAACCTCGGCCCCGACGCCTCCATCAAAGAGCACGCCTATATGCACCGGTCTCCGAAAACCACACGTCACTCCGGATCAAACGACATGTCGCCCGAACCGACCTTAAAACGATACGTGGCAGACTTATCACCGTTGTCGAATTCAAGATTCAATATGGTCTCGCCATCGTAGCCAAGCGGAAGGAAATCGCTCTCGAAGTCACCGCTGCCCACGGTAAGGCTCGCCTTAAAGCCCGTAGAGTTCGGAACCGTTATCTCCACATCGCCCGAGTCCACGCT
>RKAY01000065.1 GCA_014846205.1 Collinsella aerofaciens
TTGAGCGTAAAAACAAAGGGAAGAAAGGCGACCGCGCCCGCGATGGCGCCTGCAACGATAGCGAGCAGATCGGCTATCTGAAACACTGGCGTCCTCACTTTCCTTTTTAACGCTTTACAGAACAGTTCCCGCCAAACATTGGTGACTATTGTACGAGCCAATTGCTAAAGTACAACCGAAAAAGCATCGGTTAATACGCACCTGTTCGTTTTCTTAAGACCTTCTTTATGCCGCAGGTACGGTAATACGTTTTTCTAGAACCCTGCAGGGCAAAACGTCCGTTAACAGGAGTGCGCGTGGACGTCTTTTGCTCGCCCGCGCGCACCATTTCTTCGTATTTGCGGCTGTGGCCGATATCGCTCAGTGGTTAGAGCGTTCCGTAAATACGGTCACCAGCGTCACCCAGGCCGGGAACGATGTAGGCGGCCTCGTTGAGATGGTCGTCGATAGCGCACGTATAAATATGTACGTCGGGGTCCTTCTCGGTCAGCGACTTAAGGCCCTCGGGCGCGGCGACGATGCACAACATGCGGATGTCCTTGACACCGCGCTCGCGCAGGTAGCTAATAGCCATCTCGGCTGAGCCACCCGTGGCGAGCATGGGGTCGACAACCAGGCAGATGCGCTGGTCGATATCCTTGGGCATCTTGCAGTAATACTCATGCGGCTCGTGGGTGACCTCGTCGCGCTCCATGCCGATATGACCCACGCGAGCGGAGGGCACCAGGTCGAGAATGCCGTCGACCATGCCAAGACCGGCGCGCAGGATAGGTACGATAGCGAGCTTTTTGCCGGCAAGCTGCTTAAACGTGGCGGTAGTGATGGGGGTCTCGACTTCGACGTCTTCCATGGGCAGGTCGCGCATGGCCTCGTAGCCGTCAAAGAGCGCAAGCTCGCGCACGAGCTGGCGGAACTGGTTGGTGCCGGTCGACTTATCGCGCAGGATCGACAGCTTGTGCTGGACGAGCGGATGATCGACAAGCGTCACACGGGACGTATCGTAGGTAACGGTCATGGGTCTTGCCCCTTTCATTGCGGCCGCAAGATGGCCTTACTGACATGGCGCGCCGCGGCGCTGTTGCCACGCGCCGTGCATAAGTTTAGCGGTTTGTTGTATCGAGTGCCCCGTCGCAGCCCTACCGTGCGGTGCCGAGCGAACGCTTGACGGCATCACGCCAACCAGCAAGGTTGCTCTCGCGGCGCTCGGCGGACATATGAGGATGGAAGATTTTGACGATCTGGGCGTTTTGCTCCAGCTCCTCCAAATCCTCCCAGTAGCCGACGGCAAGGCCCGCCAAGTACGCGGCGCCGATCGCCGTGGTCTCCACCGTCTCGCACTGCAGCACGGGGATATCCAGCAGGTCAGCCTGGAATTGCATGATGAACTCGTTGCGCGAGGCACCGCCATCGACGGACAGGCGCTCAATCGAAAGTCCCACGTCCTGCTCCATGGCGCGCAGCACGTCATAACTCTGATAGGCCATGGACTCGCAGGCCGCACGCACAATGGTCGCGCGACTCGAGGCACCGGTCAGGCCGCACACGATACCGCGAGCATGCGGGTCCCACCAGGGAGCCCCCAGGCCTGCGAAGGCAGGGACGAAGTAGCAGCCCTCGTTGTCGTTGATCGAAGTGGCGAGTTGCGCGGACTCGCTCACGCTCGAGATGATGCCCATGTTGTTGCGCAGCCAGTTCATGGTTGAGCCGGCGGCAAAGATAGAACCCTCGAGCGCATAGCTGATCTTGCCGTCCGCGGCGATACCGATCGTGGAAACCAGGCCATTCTTGGACTCGACGATCTCGTCACCGGTATTCATGAGCATAAAGCAGCCCGTACCGTAGGTATTCTTGGTCTGGCCGGGATGGAAACAGCAGTGGCCGAACAACGAAGCCTGCTGGTCGCCCGCCACGCCCATGATGGGCGGCATGTTGGTCATAATATCGCTCGCGACGCGGCCGTAGTCGCCCGAGCTCCAGCGAACCTCAGGCATCATGGAGCGCGGGATGTCGAAGAGCGCCAGCAGGTCGTCGTCCCATTCGAGCGTATGGATGTTGAAGAGTGCGGTACGGCTGGCATTGGTATAGTCGGTAGCAAAGACCTGGCCACCGGTGAGATTGTAGATGAGCCACGTGTCGATGGTGCCAAACATAAGGTCGCCCGCCGCCGCGCTCTCGCGCGCGCCGTCAACGTTATCGAGAATCCACTGCACCTTGGAGGCCGAGAAATACGGGTCGAGCGTAAGCCCCGTGCGGGAGCGCACCAGTTCTTCAGCGCCCTGCTCAACCAAATTATCGATCTGAGACGCGGTGCGACGGCACTGCCATACGATGGCGTTATAGATGGGCTGGCCGCTCACGCGGTCCCAGACCACCGTGGTCTCACGCTGATTAGAGATACCGATGGCGGCGATGCGATCGGAATGAATCCCGCTCTTAAACTGGACCTCCATCATGACCGCGATCTGGCTGGCAAGGACCGCCGTGGGATCTTGCTCCACCCAGCCGGGGCGCGGGAAGCTGGTTTTGACGCTGCGACGTGCCTGCGCGACGATGCATCCGTACTCGTCGACGATGGTCGCAAGTACCGAGGTGGTGCCGCAGTCGAGC
>RKAY01000013.1 GCA_014846205.1 Collinsella aerofaciens
GTTTGCCGTGGAGAAGGCCGCCGAGGAGGCCGGCATTCCGTTTATGCACATCACGACCGACTACGCTGGCGAGGACGCAGGCCAACTGCAAACCAGGATCGAGGCTTTCTTGGAAACCATTTAGGACTATCCGTCCCGGTGGCTTCCCCAGGCACCCGATCTTGCCGTTCAAACCGTCGCTTGCGTATCAGAAGTACGCGGCGCTCCTCTTTCACGGCAACCTCGGGCACCTGGGAAAGCCGTCTCCTTGGTTGGTTAAAAGGTTTGTTAAGGAGTTATATGTCGGAAAATATTGAACAGCTGTTGCCGCGCACGTTTGAGGAGTTCAACGAGCAACGCAAGGCGGCGTTTATTCGCGTCAAGGATTACAAACAGGCCGGCAATCGCTTGGTCGGCTATTTGTGCAGCTATACGCCGCTCGAGATTATCGATGCCGCGGGGGCTGCGAGCGTGGCTCTGTGCGGTACGTCCGATGAGGTGATTCCCGAGGCCGAGAAGGTGCTGCCGGCAAACCTGTGCCCGCTCATCAAGTCGACCTACGGTTTTGCCTACTCGCAAAAGTGCCCGTTTACGTACTTTAGCGACATGATCATCGGCGAGACCACCTGCGACGGCAAGAAGAAGATGTACGAGCTACTCAACGAGCTCAAGCGCACGCACATTCTGCATCTTCCGCAGGGTCGCGATCGTGCCTACGAGCGTGAAGGCTGGTACGAGGAGTGCCGCCTGCTCAAGGAGGAGCTCGAGGGCTTCTACGGCATCACGATTACCGACGATGACCTGCGCGCTGCCGTCCGTCGTCGCAACCGTCTGCGTGCGGCCCAGCTCGAGATGTTTGCGCTGCAGGCCAACCAGCCGGCTGCCATGAGCGGCGTCGACCTGATGAGCACCATGTTCGCCGGTACGTTCAGCTTCGACATCGAGGCCTATACGCAGCAGCTGGAGCAAAAGGTTGCCAAGCTGCGCGAGGCCTACGACGCGGGCGAGCGCCCGGTTGCGGCGGATGCCAAGCGCATTCTGATCACTGGCTGCCCGGTGGGCGGCGTGATCAACAAGATCGGCCGTACTATCGAGTCCAACGGCGGTGTGGTCGTGTGCATGGACGACTGCTCGGGCGAGCGCACGGTGGCCATGATGATCGACCCGGAGGCTCCCGATATCCTGCGCGCCATCGCCGACCGCTACCTGGACATCAACTGCTCGGTCATGACGCCCAACGACGGTCGCATGGAAAACACGCTGGCCATGTGCGAGAAGTATCATGTCGATGGCGTGGTAGAGAGCGTGCTTCAGGCCTGCCACACCTTTAACGTGGAGAGCGCGCGCATGCAGGAGGCCGTCGAGGGTGCGGGTATTCCGTATATGAAGATCGAGACCGACTACAGCAACGGTGACATGGGCCAGATCGAGACGCGCATCGCCGCCTTTATCGAAACCCTCTGACGTCTGAGGCACCCGACCTTCCGGCTCCAACCCTCCTCGCGTACCTTGAGTACGCTTCGTCGGGCTTGTCGCTCGGAATCTCGGGCACCTCAGACGCCAGAGGGCCGTTGTTGCAGCAGTGTCTGATCGTTTGATTTTCTTGCTGATTGGGAGAGAGCCATGATAGGGATCGGGATCGATATCGGGTCTACGGCGGCTAAGGCCGCTGTGGTCGATGGAGAGGGTTCGATGGCGTGGACGTGCGTGCAGTCAACCGGGTATTCGTCGGTCGATGCGGCCGAGCGCCTACGCGGCGAGCTCGCTGCAGCCGGCTATGACGTGACGGGCGACGATGTTCGCGTGGTCGCGACTGGCTACGGCCGTGTCGCGGTGCCCTATGCCAACAAGGTGGTGACCGAGATCACCTGCCATGGTGCCGGTGCGGTCCGCCTGTTTGGCGAGCAGGGCACGGTGATCGACGTGGGCGGCCAGGATACTAAGGTCATCCAACTCAAGGGCGGCCGCGTGGCCAAGTTCGCCATGAACGACAAGTGCGCCGCCGGCACGGGGCGCTTTCTGGAGATCATGGCCGACCGCCTGGGCATTACCCAGCAGCAGATGGCCGACCTGGCGCGTTCCGGCGAGCCCACCAAGATCAGCAGCATGTGCACTGTGTTTGCCGAAAGCGAGGTCATCAGCCTGATCGGTCGCGGTGAGCCGCGCGAGAACATTGCGCGTGGCGTGATCGACAGCGTGGTCTCGCGCGTGGCGACCATGGCCGGGCAGGCCGCGGGCGCCCCGTACTACCTGACCGGTGGCCTGTGCGAGAACGCCTATGTCGTCGAGCGTCTGGGCGCGCTGTTGGGCTCGCCGGTGATTACCTCGCCCCAAGCCCGCTTTGCCGGTGCCATCGGCGCGGCGATTCGCGCACAGGCACTAGGGTGATGTATCGGCCGTGGAAGCGCGTTCATGCGTATACTGGGAAGCATTGTTTGTGTTTGAGGGGAGGTATCGATGGCTGACGATCAGATGAAGCTCACGTCTATGACCGCCGCGAGCGGTTGAGCCGCTAAGTTGGCTCCTGGAGCCCTCGCCCAGGTCCTGGGCGACTTACCCAAT
>RKAY01000037.1 GCA_014846205.1 Collinsella aerofaciens
CGTCGTCGCGGTGGTGCTCTATCACCTCAACCTCACGTGGGCTCAGGGCGGCCTGCTTGGCGTCACGATCTTCTTTGTGCTTTCGGGCTATCTGATCACGCGCTTGCTACTCAACGAAGTCGCTAAGACCGGCCGCATCGACCTTAAGAGCTTCTGGATTCGCCGCATCCGTCGCCTGGTCCCCGCCGTGGTAACGGTAGTGTTCGTGACCTGCGCGCTGTGCACCATCTTTAACCACGTGATGCTCACCAAGATGCGCCCCGACATCCTGCCATCGCTGCTGTTCTTCAACAACTGGTGGCAGATTGCCCAAAACGTCTCGTACTTCAACGCCTTGGGCGACCCCTCGCCGCTTACGCACTTTTGGTCGCTCGCCATCGAGGAACAGTTCTACCTGGTTTGGCCCCCGCTGCTGCTCGCTATGGTATCCATGCACATGAGCAAGCCCAACACGCGCCGCATGGTTCTGGGCCTGGCTGCTGTCTCCGCCATCGCCATGATGGTGCTCTATAACCCCGCCGCCGACCCCAGCCGCGTGTATTACGGCACCGACACCCGCGTGTTCTCGCTGCTACTGGGCGCCTGGATGGCCTTTATCCCCGATCGCGACCTGGCGCCGGTGCGTCTCGCTCGTCGTTTGGGGCTCAATCGCCTGGCTGGCGCCGCCAAGCACGGCAAGAACGCCGAGAGCAAGCATGACGAGAAGGCCGACAACGCAGCCGAAACCGTCCCGGCACAGCCGAGCGCCCTCGTGCGCTTTTGGTCCTCGCCCGCATCCATCGATGTGTTGGGCGTCGTGGGTCTGGTTGGCCTTGCCGCCATGGTCGCGCTCACCAACGGCTACACCGCGTTCCAGTATCGCGGCGGCACGCTGTTATGCTCCATCCTCACGCTCATGGTCATCGCGGCCTGCGTGCAGCCCCAGGGAATGGTTGCCCGCGCGCTGTCCGCCGAGCCGCTCGTGTGGGTCGGCAAGCGCTCGTACAGCATCTACCTGTGGCACTATCCGCTACTGTTGCTCATGAACCCGGTCGCCAACATCAACGATACGCCGTGGTGGCAGTACATTTTGCAGGTGTTGTTGGTAGTCGCCGTAGCCGAATGCTCATATCGCTTTATCGAGACGCCGTTTAGAAAGGGCGCCTTTGGGCGCACCGTATCCGAATTCCGCGATGGCACCACCACGCCCGCCAACTGGGTGCGCGCGCATATTCCCGTGTGCGCCACTTGCGGCATCGTGCTTGTTATCGCGCTGGGCGGCCTGATCTTTGTGCCCGAGACGTCTGCGCTGAGCGGCGAGGGCGCCGAAGTTTTGAACAAGGAAGCCAAGAACACCGCGCCCACCGACCAGCAGGCGGCCGACGACACCGACAAGGACAACGACGGCTTCCCCGACGGATCCTACGACCTGCTGATGATCGGCGACTCCGTGTCGCTGCGCGCCGTTGATTCCTTTGACGGCGTGTTCCCGCACAGCCATATCGATGCCGAAAAGGGCCGCCAGTTTGATGCGGGCCGCGCGACATTTGAGGGCTATCTCCAACAGAACCTTGCCGGCAAGATCGTGGTCTTTGCACTGGGCACCAACGGCTTGGTAACCGACGACCAGATTGACGCCATCATGACCGATGCAGGAGATAAGCGTATTGTGGTGTTTGTGAACACGCGCAGCCCGCAGCCATGGGTTGGTTCTACCAACCAGGCCATCGCCAACGCCGCTACGCGCTACAAAAACGTGCGCGTTATCGACTGGTACGGATACAGTGCCAATCGCAACGACCTGTTCGATGGCGATGGCACGCACCTATCGACCACTGGCGTGACTGAGTACCTCAACTTGATCCACGATGCAGTCAAGAAGGACCTGCCCGTGCATCCCGAGGATCACGTCAACGATCCGCAGCCGGCAGCCGTCAAGTCTGCCACCGACGCGCTCGTCAATGCGCTCGCTCTCAAGCCGCACAAGCTGGGCACCGACAAGTAACCTGCAGCGCAAACTTCCCACATCCGGGGGGGGTACCTGCCACGGCAGGCACCCCCTCCGGCAGTTAGGGACGTTCCTTATGTGCCGGCATCTAGGGACACTCCTGGCACAGCCGAGGAACGCCCTCCTTGCGACCGAATTCTGGGCGCCTCGCCACCCCGAGCGTTGTTTCCAAGCCCACACCCGCAGCAAACAACCCAAAATCACTCTTTTCGAGCCGACTCCAAGAGGTCGTGGACAAAAAGGGGCAAATATGAGTACTGTTACCATTTTAGTAGCAGGCAAAACCACCCAAAATGGCGCTCATGCGGTAGCGCGCGAGCCTTCCAGTTGACCAGAATGGCCGGCTTAGGACTTGGAGACCCGCTTTTAATAAACAGATTCTTAACTATGTTCATTATTTTCTTGGTCGTAAATGCTATTGGCCTGACAACAGTACTCATATTTGGCATTATTTGTCCACTCACATATTACTAACCCCCTATAACAGGCAAAATACAGGCCGCAACCCATGGCAGCGGCCTGTTTGGAGTCCAAAAGAGGCGCTAAGCGC
>RKAY01000145.1 GCA_014846205.1 Collinsella aerofaciens
AACCTGCTGCAGCTGGTCGATCTGGGCTACGGCCTGTGCACGTTTATCGAGGCGGAGCCCGCGTGGCGCGCTGGCCAGGCCGAGCGCAACTATGCCCGCCGCGGTTCTCTTCGCGTGGCCACCAAGTACCCGCGCATCGCGAGCGCTTGGTATGCCGAGCGTGGCGTGAATGCCGACATCGTTTCGCTGCACGGCAATATTGAGCTGGGCCCCATCGTCGGTATGACCGACCGTATCGTGGATATTACCGCCACGGGCGCCACGCTGCGCGATAACGACCTGGTCATCACCGGCCGCATCATGGACTGCACGGCCCGCTTCTTTGTCAATCCGGGTGCCGCACGTCTGGATCCGCGCGTACGCAATCTGGCAGATCGCTTGGCGGCAGCCGTGAAGGACAAGCATTTTGAGCCCGTTGCGGGCTCGGCACAATAGCGCGAGCACGTACGGGCGCCCCAACGTCCGGGCTGCGGGCTGATTGGCACCGCCGCCCGGTCTCTCGTTTTTCGAACAAAACCTCGACCGATAGGGGATACCGATATGAAGACCATCAAGCTTGCTCCCGGTGAGCGCCTCGTTACCAACCAGCTCAACCGTAAGGGCGTGCTGCCGCAAAACATCGTCGACGCCGCCCGCGATATCGTGGCCAACGTGCGTGCCAATGGCGATGCCGCGGTCCGCGATTACTGCCAGCGTTTTGACGGCGTTGAGCTGCAGAGCTTCCGTCTGCCGCAAGAGCAGATTGATGCCGCGCTCGAAGGCCTTGATTCCGCCTTTGTCGCGGCGCTCGAAAAGGCTGCACGCCAGATTCGTGAGTTCCACCAGCGCGAGGTCGAGCAGAGCTGGTTTACCACGCGTGCGGACGGCACGATGCTCGGCGTTAAGGTGACCCCGCTCGCGGCGGCCGGCATCTACGTGCCGGGCGGTCGCGCGCAGTATCCCTCCACGGTGCTCATGAATGCCATCCCCGCCAAGGTCGCCGGCGTCAAGCGCGTGGTCATGGTGACCCCGCCGCAAAAAGACGGCCTGATCAGCCCCTACACGCTTGCCGCGGCAAAGCTCGGCGGCGTGGACGAAATTTATATGGTGGGCGGCGCCCAGGCCGTGGCCGCGCTGGCGTACGGTACCGAGACCATTCCGCGCGTCGATAAAATCACCGGCCCGGGCAACGCCTTTGTCGCCGCGGCCAAGCAGATTGTCTCGGGCGATGTGGGAATCGACATGGTCGCTGGCCCGTCCGAGGTCTGCGTGCTGGCCGATGCCACGGCCAAGCCCATGGTGGTCGCGGCCGACCTGATGGCCCAGGCCGAGCACGATCCGCTGGCAGCCTGCTATCTGGTGACCTGCGACGAGCAGTTTGCGCGCGAGGTCGAGGCCGGCATCGATATTCTGGTGGCGCAGTCCCCGCGTGCCGAGATCACGCGCGCCTCGCTCGATAACGAGGGCACCATCGTAGTGGCCGCCGATATGGCTGCTGCCGTCGAGGCGGTGAACACCGTGGCGCCCGAGCACCTGGAGCTGCACTGCAAGGATGCGATGGGCCTGCTTGGCGGTATTCGCAACGCCGGCGCCATCTTTGTGGGCGCTTGGAGCTCCGAGCCGCTCGGCGATTACGTTGCCGGTCCCAACCACACGCTGCCGACCGGCGGTACGGCCATGTTCTCCAACCCGCTTTCGGTCGAAGAGTTCGTCAAGCGCTCGAGCGTCATTTGCTATACGCCCGAGGGCCTGCTCTCGGACGCTCCCGCGACGCAGCGCCTGGCCGAGGCCGAGGGCCTGTGGGCGCACGCGCTATCCGCCGCTCTGCGTCGTCGCGTGCTGGAGCAAGGCGAGGATTCCGTGAGTGCCGAGTCGCTCGCCGCGGCCGACCTGACCAAGGTCGCCTGGCCGGGAGATGCGACCGCGACGGTCGCCGAGGGCGTGGACCTGGCCGCTGCAGGCGCAGATGGCGCTGGCGCGACCGGCGGGGAGGCCTAATATGGCCGAACTCACGCCCCGCATGAAGGAGCTCGTCCAGCCCTACCTGGCCGGTATTGAGCCCTACGATCCCAACTTTACGCCCACGCGCATCAACCTTTCGGCCAACGAGAACACCTATCCCGTGCCGGCCGGCGTGCGCGAGGCGGTCGACGCCGCCCTGGCTGTCACGCCGCTCAACCGCTACCCCGATCCCATGTCGAACGACTTGCGCGACGAGCTGGCTACCTGGCATGGTGTGACGCGCGAGAATATTTGCGTGGGCAACGGCGGCGACGAGCTACTCTATAACTACCTGCTGGCGTTTGGCGGCGCGAGGCGGACCCTGCTCAACTGCCCGCCGTGCTTTAGCGAGTATGCCTTCTTTGCGTCTCTGTGCCAGACCGAGGTGCGCGACGTGTGGCGCGACCCGGCGACCTTTAGGCTCGACCAAGCTGCTGTGCTCGCGGCGGCGCCGGAGTGCAGCCTCGCCATTGTGACCTCGCCCAACAATCCCACGGGTGACGTGGCGCCGCTCGACTTTGTCGCGGCCCTGTGCGATGCGTGCCCCGGCATGGTCATGGTCGACGAGGCCTACGTTGAGTTTGCCGACGATTCGTTTGGCGCGGCCACCACGGCGCAAGGGCTTATCGCCGAGCATCCAAACCTGGTGATTCTGCATACGCTGTCCAAGGCGTTTGGCGCCGCCGGCACGCGTCTGGGCTACGTGATCGCGGCGCCCGAGGTCATCGATGTGTTCGCCGCGATTCGCCAGATCTACTCGGTTAACGTGCTGAGCCAAGCCGCCGCGCTTGCCTGCGTGCGTGCCCGCGATGCGTACGCGCCCGTGGTGGCACAGGTTGCATCCGAGCGCGAACGCGAGCTGCGCGCCCTGCGCGCGATGGCTGCCGAGGGCCTGCCCGTGGAGGCATGGCCGAGTGCGGCGAATTTTGTGCTCGTGCGTACGCCGCATGCCACGCGCGTGCGCGAGCGTCTGCGCGACGAGTATTCGATTTTGGTGCGCGACTTTAGCTACGCGCCGGGGCTCGCGGACTGTCTGCGCATTACCGTGGGCACGCCGCAGGAAAACGATGAGGTGCTGGCTGCGTTTGCCGCGCTGGTGAAGGAGGAGATGTAGATGGGCCGCTATGCCGAGGTGACCCGCAAGACGGGCGAGACCGACATCGTCGTAAAGCTTGACCTGGACGGAAGCGGCGTGTGCGATATCTCGACCGGCGTGCCGTTTTTCGACCACATGCTCAACGCCTTTGGTCGCCATGGCCTGTTCGATTTGACGGTACATGCGGTGGGCGACGTTGATGTCGACGCGCATCACACCGTCGAGGACACGGGCATCGTGCTGGGCGAGGCGTTTTGCCAAGCGCTGGGTGACAAGGCGGGCATTACGCGCTTTGCCGACGCGGCGATTGCCATGGACGAGACGCTCGTGATGGCCGCTGTGGATATCTCGGGCCGCGGGCAGGCCTATTGTGAGCTGCCCGTGCCGACCGAGCGCGTGGGCAGCTTTGATACCGAGCTGGCCGTCGAGTTCTTCTATGGCTTTGCGCGCGATGCCAAGCTCACGCTGCACGTGCGCGAGCTGGCGGGCGGCAACTCGCATCACATTATCGAGGCCGCCTTTAAGGCCGTGGGCCGCACGATGCGCCATGCCTGCGAGCTCGATCCCCGCGTGCAGGGCATCCCCAGCACCAAGGGCTCACTGTAATCTGCCAAAAAGGGACAGGTTTATTTTGGCAGGTTTTATCTGCGGGAATGCTGTCTCATGTGGTGGGTGAACGTTTGACCGACCAAAATTAACCTGTCCCTTTTTGGCAGGTTTTGAATGGGAAAAGGGAGGGTCGCGTGGGCGAACCGAAGATCGTGGTGGTCGACTACCACAAGGGCAACTTGTCGAGCGTTGTGCGCGGGCTTGCGCGCGCCGGTGCCGCCGCTTGCACGTCGGACGATCCAGAGCAGATCCGCAACGCCGACGGCCTGGTCATCCCGGGCGTGGGTGCGTTCTACGACGCGATTGCCTTTATGCGCGAGAGCGGCGAGGCGGACGCGGTGCTCGATGCCGTTGCCGCCGGAACTCCGCTGCTCGGCATCTGCCTGGGTCTTCAGCTGTTTTTTGAGCGTGGCGACGAGGGCGTGCCGACGGACGAGGCTGCGGACGCGGACGACGATGCCTCCGAGCAGGCCGGTGGCCCCTGGGTCGATGGCCTGGGCATCATGCGCGGCTCATGCACGCGCCTGGAGTCGAGCCGTCTGAAGGTCCCGCATGTGGGCTGGGATCAGGTGCACATGACGCCTGCCGGCGCGGCCGATCCGCTGCTCGCCGGTTTTGCCGAGGGCGCCAATATGTACTTCACCCACAGCTATTCGGTGGCCGACGATGCCGATGCCGCCGACGTCCTGGCGCGCACGCATTACACGCGGAGCTTCCCGTGCATCGTGCGCCACGGCAACGTGTGGGGCTGCCAGTTCCATCCCGAGAAATCCTCTGCGCTGGGTCAGCGCATCCTTAAGAACTTCGTGAGCATCGTCGAGGAGGTTGGCAGATGATCCTGTTTCCCGCAATCGATTTGATCGGCGGCAAGGTCGTGCGCCTGGAGCGCGGCGACCGCGGCCGCTGCAAGGTATATTCCGACGACCCCGTCGCCGTCGCCCGCTCCTTTGCCGAGCAGGGTGCGAGCTGGGTGCACGTCGTCGACCTGTCCGCTGCCTTCGGTGAGGACGAGGACGCGTGCGCTGCCAACTCGGCAGCGATCGAGGCCATCTGCGGCGTCGACGGCCTGTCCGTGGACGCGGGCGGCGGTGTTCGCTCGCTCGCGCGCATCGACGAGCTGGCCGGCTACGGCGCGCGTCGCATCGCACTGGGCACGGTGCTCGTGACCGAGCCGGGTTTTGCCGAGGTGGCGGCGCAAGGCTTTGGCGAGCTGCTGGTAGCGGATATCGCCGCGCGCGATGGCCAGGTCAAGGTGAACGGCTGGCGCGATGGTGCGGGCGTGGCACTCGACGATGCCGTGGCGCAGCTTTCCGAGCTGGGCTTTAAGCATCTGGTATACACCGACATCGCGCGCGACGGCATGCAGACGGGCATCGACGTGGCGGCGTATCGCCATGTGGCCGAGGTCGCGGGCTTTCCCGTCGTGGCTTCGGGCGGCATCTCGACGCTCGACGATATTCGGGCACTGGCCGCGGTGGGCGAGGATGCCATCGAGGGCGCCATTACCGGTCGTGCGCTCTACGAGGGCAACTTCACGCTGGCCCAGGCGTTGGCCGTCGCCCGAGGGGAGGAGTAGCCCATGCTTACCAAACGCGTGATTCCCTGTCTGGATGTTAAGGACGGCCGCGTGGTCAAGGGCGTCAACTTTGTGAGCCTGCGCGATGCTGGCGACCCGGTGGAGCTGGCGCGCGCCTACGACCGCGAGGGTGCAGACGAGGTCGTCTTCCTGGACATCACCGCCACGAGCGACAACCGCGCGACGACCATCGAGATGGCGGCGCACGCGGCCGAGGAGCTCGCTATTCCCTATACCGTGGGCGGCGGTTTCCGCGACTTGGCGGGCATGCGAACCATGGTTGCCGCCGGTGCCGACAAGGTGTCGCTCAACTCCGCCGCCGTGCGCGACCCGTCGCTGATTGGCCAGGCCGCCGCGGCGTTTGGCAGCCAGGCCGTGGTCGTGGCGATCGATGCCAAGCGCGTGGGCCTGCCCGGTCAGCCGGGTGCCGACAAGTGGGAGGTTTTTACCGCAGGAGGCCGCAACGCCACGGGTATCGATGCGGTGGCGTGGGCCGAGGAGGCGGCTCGTCGCGGTGCCGGTGAGATCTTGCTCACCAGCATGGATCGCGACGGCACCAAGGCTGGCTTTGACCTGGCGCTCACCCGTGCCGTGGCACGCGCGGTGCCGATTCCCGTCATCGCGAGCGGCGGCGTGGGCACGCTCGAGCATTTTGCCGAGGGCGTGATCGAGGGCGAAGCCGACGCCGTGCTGGCAGCAAGCGTCTTTCACTTTGGAACCTTCAGCATTCGCGAAGTCAAAGAGTATATGGCCAGCCAGGGGATTCCCGTGAGATTGGACTTTTAAATGGAGCAAGTGACAATCGCGGCAGAGCTCAAATACGACGCCCACGGGCTGATTCCTTGCGTGGTTCAGCAGTATGACACCGGCGAGGTGCTTATGGTTGCTTGGATGAACGAGGAGTCGGTGGGGCTGACACTCAAGACCGGTACTACGTGGTTTTGGAGTCGCAGCCGCCAGGAGCTCTGGAACAAGGGCGCGACGAGCGGCAACATGCAGGAGGTCAAGGAACTCTGGGCCGACTGCGATAGCGATACGCTGTTGGTCAAGGTCGACTCGCCGGGTCCGGCCTGCCATACCGGCAACCGTACCTGCTTCTTTAAGCGCGTGGAAGGGGGAGTGCGATGAAAGTCGTGACGCCGTTCGAGGTCGCCGACTGCAACACCGAGCTCCTCCGCGCGGGCGTGCCATGCCGCGTGCACCTGACTGATGCCTGCGGGGCGCAGTCGCTTTGGCTCGAGGCCGAGAAGGAAAGGCTCGATGAGGCCCATGCCGTCATCGTCGAGTTCTTTGAGAAAAAGGGCGCAAAGCCTCGGTTCGATGAGACCGGTACCTACTTTACGCTGCAGTAACGAGAGGAAATAACCATGGGAGTCAGAACAGCTAACGTGCAGCCGGGAAATATCGGCGAGACGCTGACGGGACTGGCCGAGGTGATTCACGGTCGTCGCGATGCGTCCGCGGAGGAGAGCTATACCGCCCGCCTACTGACCGACGTCGAGGACGAGCTGCTCAAGAAACTTGCCGAGGAGGCGAGCGAGGTAATCATGGCCTGCAAGGACAACGACCACGACCACATCCGCTACGAGGCCGGCGACCTGATCTACCACCTGCTCGTAACCCTTGAGCGTTACGGCATCACCCTCGACGAGCTGGCCGGCGAACTCAACGCTCGCCGCCACTAGTCATTGGGGACGTTCTTAAACGACTAGTCGTTAGGGACAGTCTTTCGGGAGTTGCCAATGAAATAGAAGTTGCGGTGGAATAGTTCTTGTTTGACGGTCTTAGGGCCATAAACAGGAACTATTTCACCGCAACTCATGAAGGGATGGCTAGGCGAGGGGCGTGGATTCCCATTCGCCGGTGGGGTGGGGGATGTCGAAGGTTCGATAACCGCAGTCGTAGGCGTGGGCCTGGGCCTCGCGGATGTTCCAGCAGATGTCGCAGGCGCGGTGCGCGTCCGAGCCAAAGGTGATGGGCACCTCGGCATGGGCGAAGCAGCGCAAAAGGCCGGTCGCGGGGTAGTAATCGTCGAGCCCCTTGCGCGGTGCGGCGGTCGAGACCTCAACGCGGTGGCCCGTATCGTGGGCACATTCGGCCATCTGCTCCCAAAACGGCGCGGGGTCAAAGTCGGGTGCAAAGCCGTCCTTCGAAAAGCGCATGACCAGGTCGGGATGGGCCATCACGTCAAAGTTGAGTGAGCTTTCGCAAGCACGGCACCAGTCGTCGACGTAGCGCTCCCACACGCCGCGCACCCCCAGGTTTTCCCAAACGTGCAGGTTGGTGTCGTCGTCGATCCAGCCGCAGCGTGAGTCGGGCGTATCGGGGCGCGCGACGTCCTCTGTCCCTGCCGTGCCCGCGGCGCCTGCCGCAATATCGCCCGGGTTGCCAATCCAGTGCACGCTGCCCAGGCGTGCGACGGCGCCCTGGGACCAGCGCTCAACAAACGGCTCGCAACCCTCGTACCAATCACATTCAAAGCCGTAGATAAGTTCGAGCTCCGGCGCAATCTGCGCGGCGAGTTTGCGGGCGTCTTCAAATGCCAGGAGATGCGCCGTCAGGTCGCCCTCGACAACCTGCACTTCGCAGTTGGCGTCCATGCTGGCGGGCAGGGTAAGGTGGTCGGTCGAGACCATGACGCGGCAGCCGGCGGCCGCGGCAGCGCGGACGTTGTCCTCAAACGAGGCATGGCCGTCCGAAAACGAAGTATGAGTATGGCAATCGACCAGCGGGCAGGCGGGCATGGCGACTCCTTTGCATTTGGTGAATCCGCTCCATTGTAATGGTGCAGCTCTCAACACACCGCGCACGCCGGAGCTCGAAATCGATCGGAAAGGCTGCGCGGCGCGTGCCGGCGTCGGCAACTACTTGTTTCGTGCCGCCGCGCGTTTGGCCTGCACCGTTACCATCGCGTGTCTCACGGCGGTGATGGGGCGATAGCGGATCATACGCGGTCCCGACCAGCGCATGACCTCGCGGATCTTCTCGCGCATGGCAGGCCGGTAACAATGCGAAGGACAGGCCGAGCAAAATGTCTTGGTGCCCATGTGCGGGCAGTGCTCAATGCGCGCGATGGCGTATTTTTGCAGCTCGGCGCATTCGGGGCAGAGCGTAATGGTCCGAAGGCCGAGCTTCACGCGCACGGGCTCATCGTCGCCAACCTGCTCGACCGCACGTCCGCCTCCATGATGCCCACGACACCACAGCGCAATCATCTGCGACACCATTTGGGCCTCGCGCTCACGTTTGCGTGCCAGCTCCGGTGTGTCGACCGGGCGCGCCATTAGCTCAGCCTCCCGTGCTCGACCGAAAGCGAGAAATCGGCAAAGGCGCAGGTGCTGGCACGGTGACTCACGAGCACAATGGTCTTGCCGCGGCGCTTGAGCTCGTCGATCGCCTGCATCACGGACGCCTCGTTGAGGGCATCGAGCGCGCTGGTGGGTTCGTCGAGCAAGATGAAAGGTGCGTCGTTGAGGAAGATGCGCGCAAGGCCGATGCGCTGGCGCTCGCCGCCCGAAAGCGAGTCGCCCAGCTCGGCAACGGGCGTGTCGAGTCCCTGCGGCAGACGGTCGAAGAGCGTGGTGAGTGAGGCAGAGCGGCAAGCGTCGAGCAGCTCTGCATCGGTGGCACTGGCGTGCGCGACCAGCAGATTCTCGCGTACGGTGCCGCAGAACAGATGTGTGTCCTGGGTCATATAGGCCTCGTGGCTGCGCAGGCTCGCCGTGTTGATGTGGCGGGCATCGACGCCGCTCACCGTGATGGTGCCGGCTGCGGGGTCCCAAAAGCGCATGAGCAGCTTAAGCAGCGTCGACTTGCCCGAGCCCGAGCGCCCCATGATACAGGTCATGGTGCCGGGCGCAAAGGTGCAGGTCACGTCGTCGAGGATGAGACCCGCAGCGGTGTCGTTCGCGACCTGCTCTGTGGCGCCCGCACCGCCCGCGTCCACGCCGCCCGCATAGCTAAAGCTGACATGTTCGGCTGCGGCGCCGGCAAACTCAACGTCCTGTCCATCGGCGACCTCGGCGCACTGGGGCCGCTCGTCGAGCAAATCGAGCACGCGTGCGCCCGAGGCGAGCGTCTCCTGCAGTGAGGCGCCCAGGCGGCTCACGGCCATCACCGAGCCAAACGACGACACAAAGGTAAAGACGGCGACAAACGCTGCGGCAAAATCAATCGTTCCCGCAGCCACCAGCTGCAGCGCACGCCCGAGCATCACCAGATTGGCCGCAAGAATAAGCGCATCGGCGACAGCCTCGCTGGCCGCCTGGCGGCGCTTGAGGCGCGCGTCCACGGCGCCGACTTGCTCGGTCAGTTTGCCCAGGGCGCGGCTGCGATCGGCGCCACCGGCAAACTGGATGGTCTCGCCCGCGCCGCGTAGACTGTCGAGCACAAAGGCGCCCAGCTTACCGGCGCCCTCGCGGCTCTGGCGGCCGGTGGTGCCGCATGCCTTGGCCGAGGTCAGGGGCAGCAGCACGCCCAGGACCGCGTAGGCCACGAGCGCGATGCCCGCGAGCTCGGGGCTCACAGCCAGCAAAAAGCCCTCAAACACAACGGTGCAGACCAGAGCGATGACAATGGGTGAGATGGTGTGCGCGTAGAAGACCTCGAGCAGCTCGATATCCGAGGTGACCAGGCTCACGAGTTCGCCCTTGCCGCGGCCCTCGAGCTTGGCGGGGGCGAGCTGGCGCAGGGCGCCAAACACCAGGTCGCGAATGTGTGCGAGCAGACGGAATGCGATGTAATGGTTGCAGAGCTGCTCGCCGTAGTGGAGCGGCCCGCGCGCGATGCCGCAGGCGGCGCAGGCCGCACATGCTGCGATCAGACCAAGCCCAAAGGCGTTGCGGCCCAGCGCGGCCATAAGGCCAAGGGCGCCAAAGGCCGGCACGAACGCGGCAGCGAGCATGCCAATGCTGCCCAGCGCGACGGCTAGCACAAGCCAGCCGGCAAGCGGTCGGACGAGCCCCATCATGCGCCACATGATGGACGGCGCCGAGCGACGGGCGCGGCCGGAGTCAGGCGCCGCGGCAGCGGAAGACGAGCCGGCACCGTTGAAGCTATCGGTGCAGGCGGCGCTGCCGTCAACAGTCTCAACTGCGCCGGCATCCTCGGCATCACCCTCCGCATACGCATATGCCGAGAGCTGCTCCTGGCTGTTCCACATGCGCGCATAGGCGCCCGCGGTGGCCAAGAGCTCGCCGTGAGTTCCGTGCTCGGCAATACGGCCACGCTCCAGCACCAGAATCTGGTCGGCGTCTACGATCGTCGACAGGCGATGTGCCACCACGATTACGGTGTGCTCGCCGGCGAGCGATGCAATGACCTCGCCGATTGCGGCTTCGCTTGCGGCGTCCACATTGCTCGTCGCCTCGTCAAAGACATAGATCGGCGAGTCGTGCAGCAGGGCGCGGGCCATGCACATGCGCTGGCGCTGGCCGCCCGAGAGGTTGGTGCCGCCCTCGTTAATCACCATGTCGAGCCCGCCGTTGGCCTGCACAAAGGCCGCCACGCGCGTGCGGTCGAGCGCGCGCAAAAGCTCGGTATCGGTGGCGCTGGGCTGGGCGAGCAGCAGGTTGTCGCGCAGGGTGCCGGCAAACAGGTAGCCGTTGGTGGGCACCAAGGTAACGGCGCGCATGAGTGAGGCGGCCGTGGCATCGCGCAGCTCGACGCCGCCGATGCGAACGCTGCCACGGTAGGCACCCTTGCGGCCCGCGATAATCCCCGCGATCGTGGACTTGCCGCCGCCGCTTTCGCCCACGAGTGCCACGAGCGAGCCGTGCGCAATGGTCGCGTTGGCGCTGTCCAGCACCGTGCGGTCGCCGTATGCATAGCTCACGCCCGCGAGCTCGATATCGCCGCGACCGTCAAGCTCAACATCGCCGCGCTCGGGCTCGGGCGTATCCAAAATGCCAAACATGCGGCGCGAGGCGGCCATGCCGTTCATGGCCGTGTGGAACAGCGATCCCAGGCGGCGCATGGGCAAAAAGAACTCCTGCGACAGAAAGACGATGAGGAAGGCAGCCTCAAAGCCAATCTTGCCCGTGGCGAGCTGCAGCGCGGCTACGATAATGCCGAGCGCGGCGCCCATATAGACGACCAGGTCCATAACGCAAATGGAGCGCAGCTGCATCACCAGCAGGCGCATGGTCGCTGTGCGGAAACGCTTGGACTCGGCGTTGATGCGCTCGTGCCAGCTGCGATCGGCCTGATAGACCTTAAGGGTGGTGAGACCCTGCACGGCCTCCAGGAACATGCCGCCCAGGTCGACGTAGCTGCCCCAGTACTCGGCACCGATCTTTTTGGCGTTGCGCATGACCATCATGATGGAGACGGGGATGACCGGAACGCAGGCGAGCAGCAGCGCGACGGGAAGACCCGCCTGGCCCACGAGTAGCACAAACAGCGTGATGGGCGCCAAGCCGGCAAAAAAGAGCTGCGGCAGGTAACCGCCAAAGTACACCTGGAGCTGCGTGGCGCCCTCCACGCTGGTTTGCACGGCCTCGGCGGTGGGGACGGTCTCGGTGTAGGAGGGGCCGAGTGCGGTGAGCTTGTCGTAGACGAGCGAGCGCACGCGGCGGACGGCCTCGAACGCGGCCTTGTCGCCGGCGCGTTGGGCCAGGTAGATGGAGGCGGCGCGCATGATGATGGCGGCGGCGAGCGGCAAGGCCGCCTGTGCGAGGGTATCGACGGCGCGCGCGGCGGAAAGGCCGTCCGTGACGATGCCGCCCAAGATGTGCGCAAACATCCACATCACCGTGATGTTTGCCATGAGCGCGATCCACTTAAACAGGACGCTTGCCATAATGTAGGGCGTTGCCTGCGGAACCAGGGAGAAGAGCCGCTTCTCGAACATGAAACCTCCTATGCCGTAACGGTGCCGGGCGGGATCCTCGGCATCCGATTAGTTAGCCAAATGAAACTAGAGTAACATCGTGCAGCGGGTAAGTATGCCGAGGGTAATTTTTTGGCCGATGAACTGCGTAGAAAGTTCAAAATTGTTGAGTGCAGCGAACTTTGTGGTGGATGGAGTGCGGGCGCAATTCTGATCGCGTGCGGCCCCGCTCAAAAACGTGTACGTCAGCCTCCAAAACCGATAAAAAATGACATGTTTGGAGGCTGACGTACATGTTTGGATAGGGGCGAGGGCGGCGACGGACGAAAGTCACGCCTGTGCCACGTCCGATGTGCTAGCGTTTGGGTGAATAAAACGAGCCTGTGCGGAAAGGATTCGGATCGTATGCAACGTGGAAGTACATCTCCGCTGTCCCGCGAGACCGATGCGCCCGAAACCATCGTCAAGCTGGAATGCGACATCGACGATGCGTCGCCCGAGGTACTCGCCTATGCCGCCGACTGCCTGCGCGAGGCGGGCGCGCGCGAGGTGCACTGGCTGCCCCTTTACTGCAAGAAGGGCCGCCCCGGCTGGCAGCTGCAGGTGATCTGCTCGCACGAGGATATCGAGCGCCTACAGACGATTATCTTTTTGGAGACCACGACCAACGCCGTTCGTCGCCAGGTGATGGAACGCGTCTGCCTGCCGCGTCGTTTTGAGCAGGTCGCGACGCCTTGGGGCGAAGTGGTCGTCAAGGTGGCCACCCTGCCCGACGGCAGTGAGCGTGCGGCGCCCGAGTACGAGGACTGCGCCCGTCTTGCCCGCGAGCATAACGTGCCGCTCCAGCGCGTGATGCAGGCGGCACAAGCCTCGGCACTGCGATTTGAATAGCGCGGCCGGCGACATCTCGCGCCCGGCCACATCAGCCCCCACCCGAAAGGACCACCATGAAATACCTCATCGCTTCCGACATTCACGGCTCGGCATACTGGACCGAGCGCCTGGTCGCCGCCATCGAATCCGAGCAGCCCGACCGCATCGTGCTGCTGGGCGACCTGCTCTACCACGGCCCGCGCAACGACCTGCCGCGCGACTACGCCCCCAAGCGCGTGATTCCGCTGCTCAACGCCCTGGCCGACCGCATCATCGCGGTGCGCGGCAACTGCGACGCCGAGGTCGACCAGATGGTGCTCGACTTCCCCGTCATGGCCGACTACGCCACGCTGTTCGATGAGGCCGGCCGCGAGCTGTTCCTGACGCACGGCCACGTCTTTGGCGCCGGCATGCACAACAGCGTCGACCACGCGCCTGCGCTGCCCGAGGGCTCCGCGCTCGTCTACGGCCACACGCATATCAAGGTTAACGAGGCAAGCGAGGCGCACCCGGGCCTATGGCTCTTCAACCCCGGCAGCGTGAGCATCCCCAAGGACGGCACGCACAGCTACGGCATCTACGAGGGCGGCGCGTTCCGCCACGTGATCATGGAGGAGGAATAACCATGGCGCAGCACATGGCCCAGCAAAATGCCGAGGGCTCGCGCGACCTGTCCACGCTGGTCGACGCGTCGGCCGAGCTGCAGCATCTGGTGCAGACCATCTGGCGTCTGCGTCAGCCCGATGGCTGCCCGTGGGACCGCGAACAGACGCATCAGAGCATCGGCAAGAACATGATCGAGGAAGCCTACGAGGCGCTCGATTGCATCGAGGCGGACGACGCAGCACATCTGCGCGAGGAGCTGGGCGACGTGCTCATGCAGGTGGTACTGCATGCGCAGATTGCGGCGGACGCCGGTGAGTTTACGCTTGCCGATGTGGCACGCGATATCGACGCCAAGCTCATCCGCCGCCACCCACACGTGTTTGGTGATGCGGACGCCGATAACTCCGACGAGGTACTCAAGATTTGGGACGAGGTCAAGCTTGCCGAGAAGGCTGCCAAGGACAAGGCCGTGGCAGCAGGCGAGGCTGCGCCCGAGGGCCTGCTCGACGGCGTGCCCACGCATCTGCCGGCACTGATGCAGGCGCAGAAGGTGTCGCGCAAGGCGGCGGCCGTGGGCTTTGAGTGGGAGACGG
Source organism: Collinsella aerofaciens (assembly GCA_014846205.1). The sequence goes on from RKAY01000145.1 coordinate 14,163, forward strand.
TCCAGGACGTGTGGGACGAGGTCGCCGAGGAGCGTGCCGAGTTTGAGGCCGAGGCTCCCGGCTCGTCCGAGCGCGAGATGGAGTTTGGCGACCTGCTCTTTGCCCTGGTCAACGTTGCACGCAAGGAGGGCATCGACGCCGAGAGCGCCCTGCGCGCGAGCACGGCAAAGTTCCGCCGTCGCTGGGCCGCGATGGAGCAGATGGCGGCCAACGCCCATGTGGATCTGGCTGAGCTTTCGACCCACGGCCTCAACGACCTGTGGGACGCCGCCAAGGCGGAGGAGTAAGACTGCGGGAACGACGGGCTGACACGCCCCATCGTTCCCGCTAAATTTTTCGAAATACAAGTGTATCCCTCGGCTAACTTAGGGCATAATGCAAAAAGTGCGACATGGCTAACTTACGGAGGCACACCGACGGTGCACGGTCAGCCGGTCGCTTGCATCCATTACGTTTCCAAGTGAGAGGGAGACAACATGAGCGATATTTTGGACGTCTACGGTCGCGAGGTGCTCGACAGTCGCGGCAACCCCACCGTCGAGGTCGAGGTCGTGCTCGAGGACGGCAGCTTCGGCCGCGCGATGGTGCCTTCGGGCGCTTCGACCGGCGCCTTTGAGGCCTGCGAGCTGCGCGACGGCGACAAGGGCCGCTACCTGGGCAAGGGTGTTTCGCAGGCCGTCGAGCACGTCAACAATGAGTGCGCCGATGCCGTCGTAGGCCTCGATGCCTTCGATCAGCGCGCCGTCGATGCCGCGCTAATCGCCGCGGACGGTACCCCCAACAAGACCAAGCTCGGCGCTAACGCCATTCTGGGCGTGTCGCTGGCCGTCGCCCGCGCCGCTGCCGAGTCGGCGGGTCTTTCACTGTACCAGTACCTGGGCGGCGTCAACGCCCATCAGCTGCCCACGCCTATGATGAACATCCTCAACGGCGGCGTGCATGCCGACAACAACGTCGACTTCCAGGAGTTCATGATCATGCCGGTGGGCGCCCCGAGCTTTGCCGAGGGCCTGCGTTGGTGCGCCGAGGTCTACCACACCCTCAAGGGCGTGCTGCACGAGGCGGGCCTGGGCGGCGGCGTGGGCGACGAGGGCGGCTTTGCGCCCAACCTCAAGACCAATGCCGAGCCGTTCGAGTACATCACCAAGGCCGTGGAGAAGGCCGGCTTTAAGCCCGGCGTCGACTTCATGTACGCCATGGATCCGGCATCGACCGAGTTCTACAACGCCGAAACCGGCATGTACGAGCTCAAGGGCGAGGGTGTTGAGTACACGAGTGCCCAGATGGTCGATTACTGGGAGAAGCTCGTCGACACCTATCCCATCATCTCCATCGAGGACGGCATGGCCGAGGAGGACTGGGACGGCTGGGTCGAGCTGACCCGCCGCATTGGCAACAAGGTGCAGCTGGTGGGCGACGACCTGTTCGTCACCAACACCGAGCGCCTCAAGAAGGGCATCGAGCTGGGTGCCGCCAACGCGATCCTGGTCAAGGTTAACCAGATCGGTACGCTCACCGAGTCGCTCGAGGCCATCGAGACCGCCAAGGAGGCCGGTTACGCCTGCATCGTGAGTCACCGCTCCGGCGAGACCGAGGACTCCACGATCGCCGACCTGGTCGTGGGCGTCAACGCCGGCCAGATCAAGTCGGGCGCCCCGTGCCGCAGCGACCGTATCGCCAAGTACAACCAGCTCATCCGCATCGAGGACGAGCTCGAGGGCAGCGCGCGCTACGCCGGCAAGACCGCGTTCTACAACATTCGCTAAACAAGTGGTGCTCGCGGGGGCGGGGTTGACTCGGCTCCGCTCCACTTCTGATGGCCGCCATTGGGCGCTGGGCCGTGTGGCTCAGCGCCTTTTTTATGTCGAGCAAAGGCTGCCGAAGGCGTTGCGCATGCTCGTGCTATAACTAAAGGACTTAGCGCAAACAAACCTCAACCGCACAAGGCGCACATGGATCAGATTTACGACAACAGGTATTATTCCGCCGGTTCGCGTGAGCCGTCACCTCGCCGTGCGCATTCGGTGCAGCTTGGCGGGCCCGATTATACGGGTGCTGCCCGTTCCACGCATCGCACGGCGGGCACCTCGCACTCCCATGCTCAAACGAATATGTCGACGCATCGCCCGGACCGTCCGTCGCGCGCGACGTACGAATCGCGCCCGTCTGCTCAAGCGCACGACAAGTCGACCAGGCCCTCGAGCCGTCTTTCGGGTTCGGACTTTATGCACTACGCCAACGACAACGCGGTGGTTAAGGCAATCTACGACTTTACCCACGGACCCCAGCGAGGGTTGTTTATCGGTATCGTCGTTGCCTTGGTGCTCGTGAGCTTGTATTTTCCCGTGCGCGATCTGTATGTGGCCAAGCGCTCGAGCGACATTTTGGCCAAGCAGGTCGAGATTCGCCAGCAATACAACGACGAGCTGCAAAAAAGTGTCGACAAACTGCTCTCGGAGGAGGGCATTAAGGATGCGGCGACCGAGGACCTGGGGCTGGTAATGCCCGGCGAGACCAAGATTGACGTGCTGGGCTTGGATGACGATTCGGACTCGTCGTCGAGCAAAAAGTCCTCGAACGCCAAAAAGGCCAGCGAAGTGGCCAAAGAGATCGAAGAGGTGGGCAAGGACGCGCCGTGGTACATCCAGGCGCTCGACATGCTGTTTGGTTTTAACGGCGTCGAGGGCCAGACGGTCGTGTCCAACGGCAAATAGCGCCCGGAGGGGAGCCCGCAATGGCAGATTGCAAACGATATAAGGTGGCGGCGATCGACCTGGGAACGGTGTCGTCGCGACTGGTGCTGGCGCAGGTCGAGGCCGGGGCGATCGTGGAATCGTCCAAGCATACCGAGATTACCGATCTTGGCGAGGGCGTCGACGCGACGGGCCGCTTTTGCGAGGCGGCGGTCGAGCGCGTGCTTGCTGCATGCCGCATGTTTGTGGACGAGGCGCGTGCCTTTGGGGCCGTGTGCATCTGCACCACGTGCACGAGTGCCGCGCGCGATGCGTCTAATGCCGCCCTGCTGCTGGACGGCCTGCGCGAGCTGGGGCTCGAACCGCAGGTGATTCCGGGCGAGGTCGAGGCACGCCTGACGTTTTTTGGCGTGGCGCACGACTTCGCTGGCGAGCGCATCATTGTTGCCGATTCGGGCGGCGGATCCACGGAGCTCGCGACGGGCGTCTATGCGCCGGAGCGTGGGGTCTTTGCGCTGGAGGGCACGCGTTCGCTGGACATTGGCTGCCGTCGTGTGACGGAGCGCTTCTTCTCGGTGCTGCCGCCTGCGGACGGCGAGCTTGCTGCCGCCGCCAACTGGGCGGGCGAGCAGTTCGCTGCCTATTTTGAAGGCCTGCCGAGCAATTTTGAGCGTGCCGAGCGCCTGGTCGCCGTGGGTGGCACCGTCACCACGCTTGTGGCGCTCGTTCATGAGCTGGAACCGTACGATTCGAGCTTTGTGCACCTGCGCGAGCTTTCGCTGGATCAGGTTTCGGCCGCTATCGAGCGCATGTCTACGCTGGATGTTGCAGGCATTGCCGCGCTGCCAGGCGTGCAGCCCAAACGCGCGGGCGTGATCTTGGCAGGTGCCGTGGTAATTCGCGAGCTCATGCGAGCCGGCGGCTACAGGGCGCTTACCGTGAGTGAGAACAGTCTGCTCGCCGGCATGGCCGCCACCATCAACGAGACCCTCGACGGTAAAACCCCCACCATCGCCTGGACCCCCAGCCTCAGCACCCTCTAATAAGTTGCGGTGAAATAGTTCCTGAATGGGCCGGTAAACGGCATAAACAAGAACTATTCCACCGCAACTCACTATCTGTATCGGCGTCCGAAAGAAACGAGCCCGCATCCCTGGGGGACACGGGCCCGTAAGCAATACATGGTAGGGGCGGTGGGACGTCTGCGTATTTGCTGCGCAAATACGCACCGGCTTCGGCCGCCTGCCGGCGCCCTCGCCGGCTCGCTGCGGACGCTGCACGTCCGCTTGACGCTCGCCCCCTCGCGGGTTCGAGCCCCACCGGCATCCAAAAGAAACGAGCCCGCATCCCCGGGGGACACGGGCTCGTAAAAGCCAAATGGTAGGGGCGGTGGGACTCGAACCCACAATCCTTGCGGCGAGAGATTTTAAGTCTCCTGCGTATGCCAATTCCGCCACGCCCCCGTGAGACTAGAAGTCTAGCACAAGCTGCCCGTTACGCGTTGACAGCCATCGAGTGCTGGCCCGACTTTTCCAGGAACTCCTGGAATTTGACTTCGTCGCCCTTGTTCTTGTACTGCAAGGCCAGCAGGTATTCCAGGCGGCAGCTCTTGACCTTGTCGTCACCGGCCTCCTTGAGCATGCGCTCCAGCTCGGGAATGTCGTTGTGGCGCTTGAGGATCATCGTGTCGTACATCAGCTGGCATTCGTGCGCGACTGCCTCGGCCTGACCACCCTCAAAGCCCTTGATCTCGTGCAGGAGCTCCTTGGACTTTTTGTGGTCCTCCTGGCCAGCGTAGTAGTTAAAGGCCTTGATTACCAGGTCGACGCGCTGCATCTTGGGCAGGTTGAGTCCCAGAAGCAAATCGAACATCTCGTCGGCGCGCTTGTGGTCCTCGCGCAGCAAATAGGAGTTCAGGCGCAGGTAGTCGCGGTTGTAGCGCGGGTACAGCATGCTGGTGAGTTTGCCATCGAGCAAGCGATCGAACTCGTCCCACTGCTTGGCAGCCATAAGCTGTTGCAGGCGCTTAAACGTGGTGCGTTTTTTAACGCTAAAGAACACCGATATGGCGATACAAATAATGACGACGGCGGTCCAGAGGGTGCGGGAATCGGGCATATTAGGGTCCTTAGTCGCTCATAAAGCGAGCGGTATGACAACATGTACTCGATGTATTATACGCAGTGCGCAGGCAAACTGGCATAAAAGTGCATCGAGGCCGAGCGCCATCGCTCGCTGCGGTACACTTACCTAAAGTAAACCACGAAGGGAGACATTACCTATGAAGAAGATTGTTTTGGCTTGCGGTGCTGGCGCTGCTACTTCCACGCTCGTTGCCCAGAAGGTCGCCACCATGCTCGACGCCAACGGTTACGCCGACAAGTACGAGATCGTGCAGTGCGCCATCTCCGAGGCCAAGGACGCTTGCGACGAGGGCGCCGACCTGCTGATCGCCACCACCGTTGCCCCCGAGGGCCTCACCTGCCCGTACGTGAGCGGCGTGCCCTTCATGACCGGCATGAACCGCGTCGCTGCCGAGAAGGCCGTTCTCGACGTCATGGCTCAGTAGGCGCTGACTGTATGAGTGAGCAGAACGCCAATCCGGTCGAGCTCTTTGGCATGCGCGTTGCCCATGTGGGCATTAACGCCACCGACCCGACAGATGCCCTGGAGATCGCGGAGCTGTTCTCGACGATGATGGGCCTGCCCGTTATCGAGACCCCGGTTTCGTACTTCAACGATTCGCTGGTCGAGATCATGAAGCAGAACGGTCGTGGCACCAAGGGCCACATTGGCTTTGCCGTCAACGACATCGATGCGGCCGAGAAGTGGTTTGCCGAGCGCGGGCTCGAGGTCAACGAGGAGTCGCGCGCGCTGCTGCCCGACGGTGGCACCAAGCTCGTGTACTTTAAGCGCGAGTTCGCCGGCTTTGCCGTGCATCTGTGCCGCGAGTAGCGCACAAGCTGCTTATAGCTAGCAAAAGGGATAGGGCCTCGTAGCCCTATCCCTTTATTTATGCCTAGGGGCATCCCTACCGCGGCAGACGAATCGTAAAGCGGCTGCCGACCCCTTCGACCGAGGTCACACCGATGACGCCGCCGTGGCTGTCGACGATCCACTTGGCAATGGCGAGCCCCAGACCCGAGCCCTGCGCGCCGGCATTGCGTGCGTTGTCGGCACGGTAGAACCGCTCAAACGCGTGAGCTGCGGATTCCTGGTTCATGCCGATGCCCTCGTCCTCAACACTTATGTCGATCGTGCCCGCGCCCGCATCCGGCGCTACGCCAAATGTGACGGTCGTTCCCGTGTCCGAGTACTTGGCGGCGTTTTGCACGATTACGCGCAGAGCCTGCTTCACGAGCGCCACGTCGACGGGCGCGTCGCAGCGCGGGTTGTGGATAAGCGTAGCGTCAAAGGCCAGCCGATATGTGTGCCCGGCATCAATCATCTGCGATTCCTCGCATACCTCGCCGACCAGTGCGGCCAGGTTGGTATTCGCGCGCCGCAGGACCGTGCGCCCGGCATCGCCGCGCGCCAAAAACAGCAGCTGCTCCACGAGCTCTTGCATGTGCTCGCTTTCGGCTTTAAGGGACGCGATGGATTCTGCCAGCACGTCCGGGTCGTCTTTCCCCCAGCGGTCGAGCATGTTCACGTAGCCCTGAATCACCGCGATGGGCGTGCGCAGCTCGTGACTCGCGTCGTTGACAAAGCGCATCTGCTGCAGCTTTGCCTCTTGCATCTGGCGCAGCAGGCGGTTGAGCGCGACCTCGATACTCGCCAGATCGGCGTCGCCGGTGGTGACGCTCGGCGAGTCGACGCTTGCGCGCTCGATGGCCTGCTCCAGTGTTTCCATCTTGCCGCCGGCGAGCTGCATGCGGCCGAGCTCGTCCACGCGCAAGGCCAAGTCGTTGAGCGGCGCCATGGTGCGGCGCACGCGGCGGGCGCCGCCGAGCATATCGAGCACGCTGATGACCTGCCAGCCTACAACAACGATATAGAGGGGCCACAGTGCGGCAAGATCCTGCGCGAGGGGGAAGGTCTTGGTGGTACGCGCGAGCTCGACGGTATAGGTGAGCGTGGTCAGATTCCAGTCGCGCGCGGGCGCCAGCGACATGCCGTGAACGGCGGTGTCGGGGATCCATCCCGCGGTAAACGCGCCATCGGGCAGCGTCTGGTTGTAGCCATAGACGAGGATCGCCGCCGCAACAAGCAGCAGTAACAGATCCAGCCAGACGTAGCTCACCAAGCGGCGCCACATGTAGCTCCAGTTGATGGCACGGGCGATGGAGGTGACGCGCTTGGCCTCGGCGTTACGCGCGGCAGACATAGCCCACCCCGCGCACGGTCTGGATGATGCGAGTGCCGCCGGCGTCTTCGATCTTGGCGCGCAGATGCGCGATGTGCTCGTCGACGTTGTTGGTGTCGCCCACGTATTCGTCGCCCAGAGCATCGTGCGCGATGCGCTCGCGCGTGAGCACAGTTTCGGCATGCGCCATAAGCAGGGCGAGGACGTCGAACTCGCGGGCGGTCAGCACGATGGGTGAGCCGCCGACCATAACCTCGCGGCGGTCGGAATCGAGTGCGACCGAGTCAACGGTGAGCGTGGCGGGGGAGGGCGTGGCAGGTGTCTGGGCCGTGTCGGTTGCCGGGGACATTGTGGCGATACCGGCGGCCGTGCCGCCCGCCATACCCGCCCCGGCGCCGGAACCACCAACGCCCGAAGCCGTCCGCGCGGCCTCCGAGCGCTTCAGCGCAACGCGGATCCGTGCGAACAGCTCCTCAATGGCAAACGGCTTGGTCAGGTAATCGTCAGCACCGGCGTCGAGCCCGGCCACCTTGTCCATCACGGCATCGCGCGCGGTGACCATGATCACCGGCACATCCTTGTGCTTGCGTACGCGCCGCAGCACCTCCATGCCGTTGAGCTGCGGCAACAGCACATCGAGCAGAATCAGATCGTAGTCGCGCTCCAGCGCCAGGTCCACGGCGGTGCGGCCGTCGGCGGCGTGCTCCACCTGGTAGCCCTCGTGCTCCAGCTCGAGTGTCACAAAGCGGGCGATTTTCTCCTCGTCCTCTACGATCAAGATTCGTGCCATGTGTGCCCCCATCTGCGATTACTTGTCGTCGTTCAGATTTTGCTTGATGTCGTCCGCGGCGTTGGCAGCGCTGTCCATCAGGTTGTTGATGCTGCCGGGCACGTCGCCGTCGCTGTCGATGCGGTAGCGCATGCCAAAGAACAGGCCAAGCAGCATCAGCCATATCGTGGCGCCCCAGGCAAACAGGGCGACGATGGGGATCAGGATGGGAATGTTGAGGATGATGGCGTCGCGGCGCGTGGCGATAAACTTGGTGTCCAGGCTCAGGCGGAAGAGCTTTTTGAGGTACTCCCACACGCTGTCCATCTTCTTGGAGAAGTCGGTCTTTTCGCTCGACTTTTCGTAGGCAGCCTGCGCGGCGACCATCTCGGCCGAGGGCTCATCGGCCGGCGCGGACTCGGTGGCGGCGTGCGCCGACGTGGTCTGGGTCTTGCCCTGCGACTCGAGCCAAATGATGGCATCCAAAACGTTGCCGTCGGCGGCGTCGAGCGCGGCCTTGGCGTCGGTGTAGCTCACGTTGCACTTGGTGCGGATGGTTTCAACTTTTTCGAGGTCGTCCATGACCTGTCCTTTCGTTCGATGGGCGCGACGCCAGGCGATCTGCCCGGGCGCGAGCGTTGCGTTCGGCGGCCTGCGTTGCGCGGTGCCGCCCCGCCCTTGGTCGAACTCTATGGTGCAGGTTATAGATTAAGCGATTCTTGAGCCAAGATTAATGTTGGATGAGTTTTTGGGTGGCAGTGGGAAAAGTATTAGACCTCAATAGCGGGGGATAGGGTACCGGTGCAAAACGGCGTCATGGGTTGGTCGAGCAGGCGGTTTCTCCATTGATGTCCGCACGACATGTGACACTTACCCTGCCGCCATGCTTCGTCGCGGCGGCATGCATCTGAACAACGATCCTCTAAGGAGTTCGATTTTGATGAGTGACAACACCAAGCATCTCGCAAAGAAGTGCGTCAAGGACGCGGGGCCGTGCCTCGCGCTGTGCCTTGCCGGCGCAGCGGTCGCGCTGCTGGCTGTTCTGGGGCCATTCGACGTGCTCCGAAGTGCCAGTTCTCTGCACGTTTGCATGGCCCTTGCCGGCGCCATGATGACCGGCGGCGTGCTCGATCTGATTTTTTGGGTGCTTGATCCGTTTGGATGGAAGAACGAGGGGTAAGCCCTAAGGGACGGAAGGGCTGGAACGGTTGGCTTAGCGATCGTGCAGAATGTGGGCGAGCGACTTACAGGGAAGTGGTAATCCGATGACGGTCTATGTGACGGGCGATATTCACGGCGGCCTCGACATGCAAAAGCTGCGCGATTGGGAGCTTGGGGATAGTCTGACGAGCGACGACTATCTGATTGTCGCGGGCGACTTTGGCTTTCCGTGGGATTTCTCTGTCGAGGAATGTACCGATATCGCCTGGCTGGAATCGCGTCCCTATACCGTGCTGTTCGTCGACGGCAATCACGAGCGTTTCGATCACTGGGCGGAGCGTCCCATGGAGTTGTGGCACGGTGGGCTGACGCAGCGCCTGTCGGATACCTCGCCCATACGGCGCCTGGCGCGCGGCGAGGTTTTTGAACTCGACGGCTCAACGATCTTTACCATGGGCGGCGCCACGAGCGTGGACAAGGAATACCGCATTCCGTATTCCAGCTGGTGGCCGCATGAGCTGCCGAGTGAGCGCAACTTTGAGGAAGCGCGGACAAAGCTCGACAGCGTGGGCTGGAGGGTCGACTACGTGATCACCCACACCTGCTCTACGCGTATGCTTTCGCCCACGCTTTATCCGGCACCCGGCTGGAATTGCCCCACGGTTGATCGACTTACGGCATTTTTCGATGAGCTGGAAGACCGCTTGGATTACAAGCGCTGGTACTACGGGCATTTTCATCGGGATGCCAACCCGGCCGAGCGTCATACCGTGCTCTACGATTGCATCATTCGCTTGGGTGACGAACTCCAGCCCTGGGATGTTGCGTAGGGGGCGGGATGGCTGGCTACTCGATCGTTACAGTGATGTTCTCCCGGTGCGCGCGGATGACGTCCCAGCTAAAGTGCTCGACCAGCTGCTCGGCAGAGCGCGGTGTGGTGTCCGGTGCGATGCCCGTTTGTCCGGCGAGCCATCCCAGCAGTGCCTCGGGCGTGCCAAAGCGGGCGCGTAGTTCGCCCAGGTCCAGATCGCGGTCGCGCTTGGAAAGGCGACGGCCATCCGGCGACATGAGCAGCGGAATATGTGCGTAGTGCGGCGTGGGAAGACCCAGCAGATGCTGCAGGTAGATTTGGCGGGGCGTGGAGCCCAGCAGGTCGCATCCGCGTACGATCTCGGTAATACCCATGGCGGCGTCATCGACCACCACGGCTAGCTGATAGGCAAACACGCCGTCGCTGCGGCGCACCAAAAAGTCGCCGCACTCGGTAGCGAGTGCCTCGCATTGGGCCCCGTACGTGCGGTCCACGAATTCGATCACGTCGTCTGCGAGGTCATCGACGGTGGGCACGCGCAGACGCGTGGCCGGGGCGCGCAGGGCACTGCGGCGGGCGACCTCTTCGGCCGAAAGCCCTCGGCAGGCGCCACGGTAGATGGGCGTGCCGTCGCTGGCATGCGGCGCGCTCGCGGCGTGGAGCTCGGCGCGCGTACAAAAGCAGGGATAGGTGAGGCCGGCGTCTTGCAGCTGGCGCAAGGCGCTCTCGTACAGGTCGAGGCGATCGTGCTGGTAGTAGGGGCCATCGTCCCACTCGAGTCCTAGCCAGGCTAGGTCGTCAATCAGTTGAGCGGCAAGTTCCGGGCGCTTGCAGCGATCGTCCAGGTCCTCGATGCGCAACACGATGCTGCCGCCCTGGCTGCGGGTCGAAAGCCACGAGCACAGGCAGCTGAACACGTTGCCCAGGTGCATGCGGCCCGAGGGCGACGGGGCAAAGCGCCCCACGACGGGCGCGGGAGCGGGAGTCGTCGTTGCTGCATCCGCGGCGGGCGTTGCTATGTTACATGCGTTGATATCCATGCGGACGAGTATAGCGCGGGGCGCGGTGGGGAGGCATCGCTGTGGTCCGCAAGTTGTCGAGGCCCCGCATTGCGTATGGCGGCCGCAGACTCGGTGCTTTGATCCCTGTCCATCAACTCGGCACCTTAGACGACAGAAACCCCGGCAGCTCTTCGCAACTGCCGGGGTTTCCGCGGAAAAGGGGGACATGATCCTCGAGCGAACGGCAAAGGGGCAAACCGTTTTCGCTCAATTGCTTTATGCCCCTCGGCTGGCGGCTCAATCAGCGTATGCCGCGCCCACACAAAGCCGCTACACCTGTGACGGAGCTATGAAGTGGTATCTATCGTTGGCGCAGGCCATGCCAAGGACTGTCCCAAACTGCCGGCAGATACGGAACGTCCCTAAGTGCCAGACTCGGGTGGGACTTTTGTCCCATTTGACGTTCCGTTGGCCCAGATATTCGTCATGTGTGCCCGCAAACGTGGGACAATGGCGATGTTGGTTTTACAGACAAAGGATGTGCCTATGAACGCCCCCGTTGCCAATGCCTGCCGGCAGCGCCGCTTGTTTGCGCGATTCGTTTCCGCCTGCGCGTTTGTCGCGTTTGCGTTGCTGCTGCTTCCCGCCGCCGCGCACGCCGACGGCTACTCCATGACCCAAACCTATATCGGCGCCACGGTTGAGGCTGACGGATCGCTGACCGTTGTCGAGGGGCGCCAGTTTGATTTCGATGACGACATCAACGGCGTGTTTTGGGAGATCAATGCGGGCACCAACCAACAGGGCGGCACGGCGACCGTCGATGTGCTGAGCGTTGAGGAAGACGACACCGCGTTTAACAAGGTCGACAGCGCAAACAAAGGCGACGACGGCGTTTACACGGTGGAACAGTCCGACGATGGCGTGAGAATCAAGGTGTTCAGCCCCCACGAGAGCGGTGACAGCGCGATCTATTACGTGAGCTACACCATGACCGGTGCGGTTATGAACTGGTCCGATACCGCCGAGCTCTACTGGAAGTTTGTGGGCGACGGCTGGTCCGCGGATTCCGATGATGTCGAGATGGAAGTGTACTTCGCAAATGCCGCTGCCGGGACGGCGGCCGTCAAGGGCGATAACTTCCGTGCATGGGGCCACGGCCCGCTGACGGGCGACGTGTCGCTCGATGCGGACGAGCCCATGGTCACCTATACCATTCCCTGCGTGCATCAGGGCGAATTCGCCGAGGCACGCATCGCCTTCCCCAGCGACTGGGTACCGCAGCTTGCCGCTTCGGGCGAAGAGCGCATGTCAACGATCCTGAGCGAAGAGAAGGAATGGGCCGACGAAGCTAACGCCCGCCGCGCTCACGCTCGCATGATTGCCAATGCGCTTGCCGTGCTAAGTGTTGTCGCGGCGGTGGCCTTTACCGGCACAATCGTTGTGCTCAAGCTACGCAGGCCCAAGCCCAAGCCGCTCTTCCAAGACGAGTACTTCCGCGATGTGCCCTCCGCCGACCATCCCGCGGTGCTTGCAGCTCTTATGAGCTGGAACAACGTGCCCGATCAGGCATATATCGCCACGCTGATGAAGCTGACCGACGACCGCGTGATCAAGCTGGAAGAAGCGACCGAGGCCAAGAAGAAGGGCCTGCTCCGTCGCGAAAAAGAGGAGCAGACGTATCGCATCACGGTGACCGACGAGGCCTGGAAGGCTGCCAAGAAGGACGGCATCGATCGCGATGTGCTCAAGGTCTTCTTCGCCGGCGTTAAGCCCGATAAAGACGGCGTCCGTTCACGCACGTTTAGCGAGCTGGAGGAGTATGCCAGCGAGCGCACCACATCTGTTGGCGACAAGCTCGAGGACTATCAGAGCACGGTTAAGGGCAAGCTGGAGACGCGCGAGTTTATCGCATCGGATGGCACTATCGCGATGGTGGCCGGCCTGGTTCTCGGCATCATCATTGTCTTTGGCATTCTGGGCTCTCTGATCTATACCGACTTTGCGGACGCCAACGTCGGCGCCGCTATGATCTCGATTCCCGTCACGATCGTGGGCTTTGTCCTGAGCTGCACCTTCCGCCGTTACACGCCGGAGGGCGCCGAGGTGGCGGCTCGCTGCAAGGCGCTCAAGCATTGGCTCGAGGACTTTACGCGTCTGAAGGAGGCCGTCCCCAGTGACCTGATCTTGTGGAACAAGCTGCTGGTGATGGGCGTTGCCCTGGGCGTTTCGAAAGAAGTGCTGCGACAGCTGGCCGAAGCCGTGCCTGCGGACCTGCGCAACAGTGACGATTTCTACGACAACTACCCCTGCTACTGGTGGTATTACCATCACTACGGCAACGAGTCCCCGCTCGATTCGTTCAACGATGTGTACCACGAGAGCATCCGTGAGCTGGCTTCGAGTTCCGATAGCTCGAGCGGCGGCGGTGGTGGCGGCTTCTCGGGCGGCGGAGGCGGCGGCGTCGGCGGAGGCGGCGGCGGAACGTTCTAGCGAGCGCTTGCTTTGGGGTGGATCTTTCTGGGCGGTTGCCAGGGAAGATTCATCCCATTTTTGTGTATCGAAACGGGCCAAACTTTCCGCTGAGGACCTTCGCGCAAGGGGCAGTGGACAAAAAATGCTAAATATGAGTACTGTTGCTGCGATGGTCGCATATGTTTGCACATAATAATGGGCTTTTAATGAGAGTATTTCTCGTTAGGAGCCCATTTTATTGAACATTTGGGGAGCTACGTCAGCACGTGCAGCTGGTCGTCATGCCTACAAGCCTCAAAAATGCCCCAAGTCGCTGCTACTAAAAAGGTAACAGTACTCATATTTGATGTTTTTTGACCACAGCCATTTGCAGGCCCTCTAGGCTACTCATTGGGGACAGACTTAAATGACCAGTCGTTGGGGATCAGTCATTGGGGACGTTCTTAAATGACTGGGCGTGGCTGCTGGGCCTAGACAGTTAGGTCGAGTTCGTAGAGGAAGCTTTCGCGCGGCATGGCGTGGCGGCGTTCCTCGCGGTTGGCGCGGTGCGTGGCGGTGCGCTTAAAGCCGTGCAGCTCGTAGAACTTCCACGAGCAGTTGGAATCGGTGTACAGGTGTGCGCTGGTCGCCCCGCACGAGGACAGGTGCGAGATTGCGGCGTCGAGCAGCACCGATCCCACGCCCAGGCCGTGGACGTCGGGGTCGACGGCGAGCAGCGTGACCTCGTTGTCATGCGGCAGTGGGCTTTTCTCGAGCAGGCGGTTGTTGGTTCGAATAGTGGCGCGCACAAACGAGAGATACTCGGCGCATGACTCGGGTTCTAGCTCACGCATCTGCGACAGCAGTGCACGCTCAGTATCCATCCAATGTTCCCTGACGGCGGTGTCGGAGCTCTGTCCCGCACGCGCAAGCGAAATGCCGCGCGCCTCGCCATCTATAACTGCAACCTGCGAAAACGTCGAGGAAGAAAGGCAGTAGGCAAGATCGCACGCGGCTTCGAGGCGGTTGTACTCATCGTTATCCGAGTTGTTGTGCCAAAGCTGCTGCAGGATCAGCGCGATGGCGTCGAAATCTTCGGTATCAAACGGTCGGTAGAGAACCCGCGAGACCATGGTGCCTCTTTCTATTGCGGATGCATATCGAGCACAGTTCTACCACGCCATTGGCATCTAATTATGGTGCCCCTGTGTTCCATCAACTCACCGTGCCCAGTGGCGCTCCTGCAACCCCCGCTCGCAAACTTTTTCTGCACAGCCGTGCGTTGCGGGGTGCAACGTCGCGCTCGATGCGCTACATTAAATCAGTATTTTCAATGCCGCTGCGCGAGCGCTGCAGATCGACGTATCACCGACTCACAGAGCACGGCGGCGTACCAGACAGGAGGACTGCATGGGATCTGATGTGAAGATCGCACGCGCGTTGATCTCGGTTACCGATAAGACGGGCGTCGTCGATTTCGCACGGACGCTGGTTGACGACTTTGGCGTCGAGATCATCTCTACGGGCGGCACGGCTCGTGCCATCGAGGACGCGGGCGTTCCCGTAACCCCCATCGAGGAGTTCACTGGCTATCCCGAGATGATGAACGGCCGCGTCAAGACGCTGCACCCCAAGGTCCACGGCGCGCTGCTGGCCCGCCGCGATTCCGAGCAGCACATGCAGGAGGCCGCTCAGCACGGCATTAAGCTGATCGACCTGGTCGTCGTCAACCTGTACGAGTTCGAGAAGACCGTCGCCAACCCCGAGGTCACCTTTGCGGATGCCATCGAGCACATCGACATCGGTGGTCCCTCCATGCTGCGCTCTGCCGCCAAGAACGCCGCGAGCGTTACCGTCATCTCCGACCCGGCCGACTATGATGCCGTCCTGGCCGAGATGCGCGAGACCGGTGGCTGCACCACGCTTTCCACCCGTCGCCGCCTGCAGGTGAAGGTCTACCAGACTACCGCCGCCTACGACACAGCTATCTCCCGTTGGCTTGCCGCTCAGGCAAGCGACGTGGCGGACACCTCTGCCAAGCTCGAGATCTCGCTGGAGAAGGTCGACGACCTGCGCTATGGCGAGAACCCGCAACAGAAGGCCACGGTCTATCGCTTTGCCGAGGGCTGCGAGAACACCGCGAGCTCGCAGTTCCCGCTTGTGGGCTCCGAGCAGATCCAGGGCAAGCCGCTCAGCTACAACAACTATTTGGACGCCGATGCCGCCTGGAACCTGGTCCGCGAGTTCGACGAGCCGGCCTGCGTGATCCTCAAGCACCAGAACCCCTGCGGTTCTGCCGTTGCCGAGGATATTACGGCAGCCTACGACCGCGCTTTCGCCTGCGATCCCAAGAGCGCCTTTGGCGGCATCATCGCCTGTAACCGCGAGGTCCCTTACGAGCTCGTTGAGCATTTTGCCGACGAGAACAAGCAGTTCGTCGAGGTCATCATCGCCCCGAGCTACACCGCCGAGGCGCTCGAGCGCATGGCCAAGCGCCCCAACCTGCGCGTGCTGGCTACCGGCGGCGTGGACCACGGCGCCCAGGTGGAGCTGCGCTCCGTCGACGGCGGCATGTTGGTACAGGAAGTCGACCACGTGACCGAGGATCCCGCGACCTTTACGTTCCCCACCGACCGCAAGCCCACCGACGCCGAAATGGCCGAGCTCGAGTTTGCCTGGAAGGTCTGCAAGGGCGTCAAGTCCAACGCCATCCTGGTCTCCAAGGGCAAGGCCGGCATTGGCATGGGCCCCGGTCAGCCCAACCGCGTGGATTCTGCGCTGCTGGCCTGCGAGCGTGCCGAAGACTTCTGCGAGCGCGAGGGCGTGGAGAAGGGCGGCTTTGCCTGTGCAAGCGACGCGTTCTTCCCGTTCCGCGACAACGTCGACGTGCTTGCCGCGCACGGCGTGACCTGCATCATCCAGCCCGGCGGCTCCAAGCGTGACGACGAGAGCATCCAGGCCTGCAACGAGCATGGCATCGCAATGGTCTTCACCGGTGCTAGGCATTTCCGTCACTAATATCGTTACGCGGTTTTACCAAACCGCGTAACTGCTCGACGCTGCGCCGGCCCCAAGCACCCCATCTCGCCGCTCAAACCGTCGCTCGCGTACAAGAAGTACGCGTCGCTCCTCTTTCGCGGCGACCTGGGGCACTTGGAGCCGGCTCGCTGGCTTATGCTCCACCAGTGGCCTTGGCTTGCTCCGAACGAAGGCTATCTATTGCCGTCCGCGCCGGTTGGCGCGGGCGGTTTTTTGGGTATAACGGTGCGGTGTATGTTTTTGAGAAAGGTTAGATATGGCCGTTGTGGATGATGCCGAGCTGTTTGGCAATGCCGAGGATCAGCGTGCGTACGAGGACTTTTGCGCCAATCAGGAGGCGGTCGAGAAGTTTACGCTCGACAAGCCCGCGCTTGTCTGCCGTTGGCGCATGTCCAACAAAAAGGTGCCTATGCTCAACCGCCACATCCGCGCGCTGTCCGAGCGTCTGGTGCAAGGCGAACCGCTTACCCATAACATGCTCAGCTGGGCCAAACAGCACGTTGAGTGGTCGCTTGCCGAGGGCGATTACACTGCGCGCGACGGCGTACTCATGCTGGTGATCGACATCAACGGCAACGCTGCCATGACGGTGGGGGAGTACGAGCCGCTAGCCGATACGTCGGTCAAGGCGCTGCGTGCCCGTTCCGCCGAGGCCCGCTCCGA
>RKAY01000092.1 GCA_014846205.1 Collinsella aerofaciens
CCGTGCCGTGACTGCGGCGGCACGCGCCTCTCCGAGGCTGCGCGTCAGCCCCAGGTGCGCGGTATCAATCTGGTGCAGGCCGCGGCCATGACGCTGGGTGAGGCGATTGAGTGGGTGCGCGGGGTGCCCGCATCCTTGCCGGCCGAGATGCAGCCCATGGCAGCGGATATCTGCGATTCGTTTTTGAGCACGGCCCGTCGCCTGGTCGATCTGGGTCTCGATTACCTTTCGCTCGACCGCGCCGGCGCCACGCTGTCCACAGGCGAGCGCCAGCGCGTGCAGCTTGCCCGCGTGGTGCGCAACCGCTCGACGGGCGTGCTTTATGTGCTGGACGAGCCTTCGATTGGCCTGCATCCTGCTAACGTTGACGGCCTGGTGGGCGTGATGCACGATCTGGTGGATGACGGCAACACCGTGGTCGTTGTCGATCACGACACGCGCGTATTGGCGGAAGCCGATTATCTGGTCGAGATGGGCCCCGTTGCCGGAGCAGGCGGCGGTAATGTGATTGCCACTGGCACGGTGGACGAGGTCGAACAATCGCAGGGCAGCCGCATCGCCCCGTTTTTGCGCGCAGAGTCCAAGCGCTTGCGCCCGCAGGTGTCCGACGAGGAAATGTTCGACCGGGGCCATATCCGCATGGCGACCGATGCCATCCATACCGTCAAGCCGCTCGAAGTTGATATCCCGCGCGGTCGCTTGGTCGCGGTGACGGGCGTTTCGGGTTCGGGTAAGACGACGTTGGTACTCGAGACGCTCATTCCGGCACTCAAGGCGCAGGCAGCCGGCGAGCGCCTGCCGGGGCACGTGCGTTGGGTCGATGCCGAGGGCATTGCCCGTGCAAATCTGATTGACGCTACGCCTATCGGCGCCAACGTGCGCTCGACGGTGGCGACTTATGCCGACATCCATGACGAGCTGCGTCGCGCCTTCGCCCGTACGCCCGAGGCCAAGGCAGCCGGCTACAAGGCGGGCGCCTTTAGCTACAACACTGGCGCTTTGCGCTGCCCTACGTGCGATGGCACGGGCTCGATATCGCTCGACGTGCAGTTTTTGCCCGATGTCGAGATCGTCTGTCCGGCATGTCGCGGCTCACGTTATGCAGACGCGGCTTCGCATATCCATCGCGAGGGCAAGGACGGGAGCTTGCTGACGTTGCCGCAGCTCATGGACATGAGTGTGGACGAGGCCCTCGACGCCACGCTGGGACTCAAAAAGGTACAGGCGCGCTTGCAGACCTTGCACGACCTGGGCTTGGGCTATCTCACCCTGGGTGAGCCCACACCGGCGCTCTCGGGCGGCGAGGCGCAGCGTCTTAAGCTTGCGAGCGAAATGGGCCGCGTGCAGGATGATGCCGTATTCGTGTTCGACGAGCCTACGATCGGCCTGCATCCGCTCGATGTTCAGGTGTTGCTGAGTGTGTTTGACGGCCTCGTTGCCAAGGGCGCCACGGTTATCGTGATCGAGCACGATCTCGACCTTATCCGTAACGCCGATTATGTGATCGACATGGGCCCGGGCGGTGGCGACGCCGGCGGGCAAATCGTCTGCGCCGGTACGCCGGCGGATATCGCTGCTTGCTCCAAGAGCATTACCGGTCGTTATCTATAGGCGATGTGACAAAGGGACTGCCCCTTTGTCACATTGACTTCTATTTCACGCATTGAGCGGCGAGATAGTCGCGGAAGAATGGCAATTCAAAAGCGACGATTCCGCGCCCGCGTTCTCCAATGATGCCGGCATCTATCATGCGGCGTCGGTAGCGGGAGACCTGCTGCGGCGAACGCTTAAGGCGTTCGACAAGGTCAGCGGTGGTGGATTCTTCTTCGTCATCGAGCATGGCGATGAGGAATCGCTTGTCCTCTGCAGTGAGTTCCCGATAGGTTGCCGCAAGGATTCGGTCGTTCATCTCGTCGCGCGCGATTTTGATTCCCAGGTCAAAGTCGCGTGACGAGATTTCCTTCGAATCGCTTGTGAGATCCCAGGCACGGTAGCCTACGAGTTGCAATAGGAAGGGAAAACCAGAGATCGAGCGAACGGCCCTATCGATTCCCTCAGCATCTGCCAGGCGATCGTTTTCCTGAATTGTGCGAATCAAGGCCTCGCGTACGTCATAGTCGGCAATGCGACCCAGATGATATTGTTGGGCGCGGCGAAGGAACGAGACCGTCTTGTGGTTCAGCAACGTCGAGACGTTGTTGGGAAGTCCCGCCATGAGCAGGGCGACGCGTTTCCCATCGGTCACAAAGTGCTGATACGTCGCTGCAAGCTGAATCATCTCGTCGAGTGTCGGGTCCACCTCGTCAACCGTGACGAGCAGACCGGTGCCCGCCTCGTTGAGCTGGTCGATGATGTCGCTCATGCGATAACGCCAGGTTGAGGCATCGTGAACGCGATTGACCTCGATGCTGCCGAGCGGTGCAATTCCGAGGTCGGTGACTTCGAAGTGGGTGGACGAGTCGATGAGATGGGCTGCGGCACGTTTCGTCCCGAGCTCGATTTCCTCAAGCATTCCCGGGAGCGCGGTCGTCTTTACGGCTATCCAGCCGTGGGATTCCGCCCTTGTCGCGAGCGACGACATGAGAGCGGTTTTACCGG
The DNA here is from genome assembly GCA_014846205.1 of Collinsella aerofaciens. The sequence continues at coordinate 2,599 of RKAY01000092.1, forward strand.
TTCCACGCGCGCCTGAGAAGATCGAGGTCAATTCTGGGCGCCTGCGCTGGCTCAAGAAGGCACGGTCCAAATCCCGAATAATCTGTTGTCTGCCAGCGAGATGGGCAGGAACCTCGCCAAAGCTAGGGGTAAACGGGTTTTCGAGGTATTCCACAATGCCCTCCTTTAGTGTCTCGGGTTAATTTCATTATATTCTAGTTAATCTCAATTAAAAACGATTAATTTCATTTCAAAGCATAAGGTTGGCGTCGTGCGTTATCGAAGCGGTGCTTGAATAGCTTACGTTGGAGCCCGAAAATGGGTTCAACCCATTCGCGAAATTTGCACGCCCTATTGTGAGTGGGCTCTCAGATGAGCTGAAGCTGCCATCGTGCGGCTGATAGGGGCAATCATGAAAAACAGAATCTATGGGTATGCTCGAGTTTCGTCAGCAGATCAGAACCTGGATCGCCAACTGGATGCGCTGGAGCGGTTTCCGGTCCAAACGAATTTGATCTATGCTGACAAAGCGAGTGGAAAGGACTTCAGGCGTCCTCAGTACCGGCGTCTTCTTCGTCGTCTGCGCGAAGGGGACGTTTTGGTGATTAAGAGTATCGATCGATTGGGTCGCGACTACCGTGAAGTTCTCGATGAATGGCGTCGCCTAACGACGGACAAACGCGTTGCCATCGTGGTGCTCGATATGCCATTGCTTGATACACGCGAACAACCCAATGGAATTACGGGGACTTTTATTGCCGATCTAGTGCTTCAGGTTTTGAGCTACGTGGCTCAGGTGGAGCGCGAAAACATAAAGCAGCGCCAGGCGGAGGGTATCGCGTCGGCGCGTCTGCGGGGTGTGAGATTTGGGAGACCGACGCTCGAACGTCCGGATAGCTACTGCAATGTCATCAAATCATTCGAAGGAGGTGAGGTTACGAGGCAAGAGGCCGCAATGCTTTTGAACGTTAGCGCATCGACGTTTGATCGTTGGAGACGGGCGGACGCGAACGGATATGACCGTTCGCCGTCTGCCCGTCCTCTTTAGCTAGACATTTTGACGAGGGGAGTTTATTGCACAGGGCCCACTCCTTCCCTCGATGTTTATCCAGTTCACGCCCTTGAATCAAATAGTGCCACCGCGTCGCCAATTCGTCTGCTATTTGACGAGGGGGAGGTTAAACGACTACCAAGGGATATGTAATGAAGAAAAAGTTATTTACGGCAGTTCTGGCTTTTAGCGCGGCGGCGCTAATCGGCATTTCTCTACCACTCGGAATTACGGGTCGCGGCTGGAGTCCGACATGCGCATTTGCAGCGACTAAGAAAAGTGGAAAGAAGCCAAAGCCAGGTAAGAAGGATTCAGTAAAAATCGATCAACTAAACTGGAGTGTCTCAGAAGGCGTTGTTGATGGCGTCGAGATGATGACATTTGAATATGACAATAAATCGAGCTTCGATATTGCTCAGTTCACTATTCAGTTTGAGCCGAAAGGGGAGTTGACTGACGAACAGAAACTTCTGTTTACTGACGTTTTTGATGAGGAAGAGGCTGCGCACGATTATTCAACGCTGAAAATGACGGCGGATAGCCAGCGAATCGTCGAGAAGCGAGAATCGGTTGATAGCGTTCCGTGCATTACCCATGGTGACTATGTCGCCAATGCCCAGCAGAATCAATATGACCTGATGGAGCCTTCAGTGGCGACCATTGCCTATCTAGGCGGCGATGGAAAGATATATCTCGAGTACTATAGTTTCAAGTCGAAAACCTATACGACTTCATCAAAGGGCGGTGTCAAGGCGTATGACTGGCCAACAAAAGCCCTTGCAAAATCCTTGCCGAAGCCTGACTGCCCTATCGTTTATACGTCGTTAGACGAAAAAGACTGCCTTTCGTTTGTCGCATTTGGCATCGATCATGATGGGTACGACAAATACATCAAAGCTTGCAAGAAAAAGGGATACAAGGACATCGAATATTCGTATGACAGCAGTTTTTGCGCAAAAGATAAAAAGGGACGGGAACTGATGATCGGATATAGCGACCGAGATCAGCGGATGGACGTCAGCGTTTCAGTTGATTAACGTGGGCATATGATCGAATGATTAACGCGTTATGATGCCTATGTATGGATTGGGGTGCCGGCCTATGGTCTGTGCCCCAATCTTTCTAAAGTTGCGTGCAGCAGAATAGGTATTAAATTAACGTATGAATGTGTATTTATATTATGTTGGATTTAAGTCCTTCCTTTCTGAATTGGTTGACATCAAAACCCAATATAAATGAATTGAGTTCGTAATTACCCTGAGGACAACTGGAGGACAAGGGCTAAATGAGCGTTTCCAATCCGTTTAAAACAATTGGCCAGAAGATAATTGTCGTCCTATTGGCGTTAGGCTTGATTGCGGCTTGCGGCGGCTGCGTGTACCTGTGGTTGACGCGCGATCAGACCGTTATAAGCGATGATTCGATTCGGGAAGAAATTAAGCCGGTAACGAAGTTGCTTACCTACGAATACGATTTTACTCAGGTTCTATATATTGACGATGCAGGGAATCCGTTTGGTTTTAACAACCCATTTACTACTAAGCGATATGTAGCGACCATCGATGGCAAGGCGGATATCGGCCTGAACGTAGACGATGAGAACCTGAAGGTCAAAGTCCATCGTTCGAAAAACAACGAGTCGGTAATAAAATCTGTTAATGTTACGCTTCCGCATTCCGAGATCGTGACGTTGTCAACGGATCCGAACTCGCTTAAAAAGTACGTTGAGGACAATGGTTTTCTTAATTGGAATCAGGTCAGTACGGACGATTTAAATAAATTGCTTCAGCAGGCTGATAAGGACCAGAGGCAAAAGGTTCAAGAAAGTGGCATGCTGGAAAAATCTGATGAACGTGCAGTAAAACTGGTGAAAAAGCAGGTGTCGACGTTCTGTGGTCCAGACGTAAGGGTCAATGTCGAATTCGAAGATTAATATCTACCTTTGAAATTAAATTACTGATTCAGCTGAATGCCCGCTATCGCGATACCTCACGTTGCAATAGCGGACATCTCTGATCTCGTTTGAAGGGTGTCAATGTGACAATTGTCCGATATGACAACGAGGCTGTCCCTTTGTCACATTCCCGGAAAGCCTGTTTGGCGTAGGGCCTCGTAGAGGACGATGGCGGCGCTATTGGAGAGGTTGAGTGCGCTGATGCGGTAGTCGTCCGGATTGACGAAGTTGCCGCAGATATCCTGTTGAAGGATGGCCTCATGGCCGTCCTCGATATGCCCGAGTGATTCCTCGTGGGCTTCCCAAGCCTCGGCATTATTGAGTGAGTCGCAATCGCGCAGCATCGGGATACGCTCGCAGCGCTCGGGCGCCGCGGCGAGCAGTGGCTCGGGAATGCCCGAGCTCTCGCTGCCAAAGACCAAGTAGTCGCCATCGCGGTAGGTACTCTGCGCATAGGTGCGGCGTGCCTTTTTGGTCAGCAGATGTAGGCGCTCATCGGCAGGGGAGAGGCCGTTGCGTGCAAGGAAATCCTCCCAGCCGGCATAGGTCGCCACGTCCAAGTTTTGCCAGTAGCCCAGGCCGGCGCGACGCACCGTCTTGTCATCGAGCGAAAAGCCCAGCGGCTCCACCAGATGTAGGCGGGCGCCGGTGACCACGCAGGTACGGCCGATATTGCCCGTATTGGCCGGAATCTCGGGCGCATACAGCACAATGTTGAACATGAATCTCCTTGGCTCAGAACGAAAAACCACCACGAAGGGAACAGGCACCTTCGTGGTGGTTTGGCGGTTGCGTAGCGGAAAAATGCCCGCTTGGATAAACCTAGGCGCGGTGCCAGTCGGTCAGGCAGGCATCGAGGGAGGCGATGAGCGCATCCTTGTCCATGTGGCGGCCGATGATGCACAGGCTCGTCATGCGGTCGCCCGTCTCGTCGTCCCAAATTTGCATGATCTCGGGGTTCTCGTCGATGATCTTCTGCTTCTCGCCCTCGGGCGCGGAGTCAACGAACAAGCCGTTCTCCATCAGGCGCATCTGGTGGCCGGCCTGCTCAAACATGTAGCACATGTCCGGATTGCTGGCCTGCCACAGCGGGCCCTTGACGCGGATGACCTCGTCGGGCCACTCCTGCTCAACAAAATCGGTGAACTTCTGCAGGTCAAACGGCTTGCGGCGCGAGTACACAAAGGTCTCGATGTCGTACTCGAGCACCTCGGGGTCGTCGTGCTCCTCGGGGTGCTCCATGGCCTCGATCCAGGCGGCGGAGTTGTAGGCGCGCATAAAGTCGAAGCGGTCGGTATCGAGCAGTTCCTCCATGGGGACCTCGCCGTTTTGGGCCTCGACGATCACGGCGTCCTTCTGCAGGCTGCGCACGATGGCCTTGAGCTCGGCGATCTGCTCAGGCGTCACGGTATCGGTCTTGTTGAGGATGAGCGTGGAGCAGAATTCAATCTGCTGGATGAGCAGACTCTCGATGTCGTCCTCGTCGATATCCTCGGCCAGCAGGTCGCGACCGCCGTTGAACTCGTCGTACATGCGGGCGCAGTCGACCACAGCCACGATGTTGTCGAGCGCAAGCTTGGGCTCGCCGCCCACCTTGGCCTCGTCGCAGAAGCTCGAGATGGTGTAGGCGATGGGGATGGGCTCGCAAATGCCCGAGGCCTCGATGATGATGTAATCGAAGTCGCCCGAATCGGCGATGCCCTGCAGCTGGTTGGCCAGGTCGTCCGAAAGCGTGCAGCAGATGCAGCCGTTGGTGAGCGGGATGAGGTCGTCGGTCTCGGAAAGGCCGCCGTCGGCGATAAGGCTGGCGTCGACGTTGATCTCGCCGATATCGTTGACGATCACGGCGGCGCGGATGCCGCCGTCGTTAGCGAGGATGTGGTTGAGCAGCGTGGTCTTGCCGGCACCGAGGTATCCGGTAAGCATGATAATCTTCACGGGCTTGTTGGGCATGTGCCCTCCTTTGTTAGACATGGCTTACAGTTGAATCTTATGCCAAACGCCTGCTCTTATACCCACGCGCCGGCAAATAACACAGGCTACTCCCAGGCTCCCCATACATCGGGGCAATAACCGACGGTGGCCTTTTTGCCGTTGCGCACGATGGGCTCGGCTAGAACCTGCTGGTTTTCGAGCAACTTGTCGAAGCGCTGGCTGGGGGTGAGGTGCTGGATGAGCGCGAGCGTCTCCTCGTCCTTGGCCTTGGGGTTGAGCAGCTTGTCGATGCCGCCGACCGCCTGCATCACGCTCGTGAGCTCGCCTTTGCTCATCTCCTTTTCCTTAAGGTCAATAAACTGCACCTTAATGCGACGCTCCTTAAAATAGCGCTGCGCCTTCTTGGTGTCGAAGGACTTCTTGGTGCCAAAAATTTGCACGTTCACTTATCGGCTCCCGTTCTAACGAATGAAGTTGGTGCGGGCGCGATCGGCTTCGGGGGCTTCGATGCCGGCAGCCTGTCCTGCCTCGATGCAACGCAGGAGCCAGGCCATGTTTTTACCGATGTTTCGCATGGTGGCCAGGCCCTCAGCGTCCTGGGCAGCTTCACCCGGCATGGCGCCAAACGCGTTGTTCCAGTACGTGGAGGCGGCCACGGGCATCTGGTTGATGGTGAAGTACTTGTTGAGCACGTCGAAGGTCGTCGACGTACCGCCGCGACGGGCGACGGCGACGGCAGCGCCCGGTTTGTGTGCAAAGGCCTTGCCTCCGGCATAGAATGCGCGATCGAGTGCCGAGAGGATGCGTCCGCTGGGATGCGCATAGTAGACGGGCGAGCCAAAGACAAAGCCGTCTGCGCGCTCGGCGGCAGCGATGAGCTCGTTCACCACGTCGTCGTCAAAGGTGCAGCGACCGCCAAGCTTGCCGCATTGACCGCAGCCGATGCAGTCGCGAATGGGCTTGGCGCCCAGCTGAAACGCCTCGGTATCAATGCCTTCGGCATTGAGCTGCTCGGCGACCTCGGCGAGTGCGCGGGCGGTGTTGCCATTTGCCTTGGGGCTGCCATTGACCAAAAGAACCTTCATCACAAACTCCATCTGCTATCGGTGAATTCTGCTGAGAATTATCTCACGTTGCGTGCGACGGCGTTGGCACGGTGCGGGCGATGTTTATCTCGCAACGTTCTTAAGGGCGTTCATGCCTAAGGCCATCTAGGGACATTGCGGTGCGGCATGGGGAATGCATCGGGAAACGTTCGATAAATGCTTATAAACACGTTTTTGACGGCATACGTTGACAGATATACTTGTTTAGTTCAAAAGCATGAGAACGGAGATGGTCGCATGGCACAGCCGGATACGACGCGCACGGTGGGGCTTGCGCTCGAGGGAGGCGGCTACCGCGGTATGTATACGGCAGGCGTGCTCGACGTTTGGATGGAGCACGGTTTGACCTGCGATCATATGGTGGGTGTCTCGGCGGGCGCGGCGTTTGGCTACAACTTTAAATCGCGCCAGATCGGCCGTGCCATTCGCTACAACAAGGCCTATTGCGCCGACAAGCGCTATGCGAGCGTGACAAGCTGGCTGCGAACCGGTGACATGTTCAATGCCGATTTTGCCTATCACGAGGTGCCTATCGAGCGCGATCCCATCGACTTGGAGGCGTATCGCGCCTGCTCCATGCGATTTACGTGCGTGTGTACCGATATCGAGACGGGCAAGGCCGTCTATCACGATCTGCCGTATGGCGACGAGCGCGATATCGAGTGGATCCGGGCGTCGTCTGCTATTCCTGTGGCGACGCGTCCCGTTGCTATTGACGGGCATAAGTATCTGGATGGTGGCGTGGCTGATTCTATTCCCAGCGCATGGCTGTTTGCGCAGGGGTATGACCGCAATATCGTGGTACTCACGCAGCCGGCGGGCTTTGTGAAGCAGCCCAACAGCGTGATGCCCATGCTGCGGCGCGTGTTCCGTCACTATCCGGAGTTTGTCGCAGCGCTTGAGCATCGGCATGAGGTCTACAATGCCACGCTCGATGACCTAGCACGTCGCGAGGCTGCCGGCGAAATCTTTGTGGTGCGGCCGAGCGAATCGGTGAAGGTGCCGTCGCTGTGCCGCGAACCGGATGAGCTCGAGCGCATCTACCAGGTCGGCCGCCGCGATGCGGAGGCGACCTTGCCCGCGCTGGAAGCGTATCTGGCGGGGTAAGGGTCGCATACGGAAAGCGCATCCCGGAATGGACGTTCGAACCGGGATGCGCTTTCCGCTATTGAAGATATGAGGCTGCGAATCAGCTGCTCGGCCTATGTCTATGCCTGCTGCCAGGTGTCGACAAGCTCCTTGGCCGCGGCGTAGGGATCATCGGCGCTGCAGACGGCGCTCACCACAAAGAAGCCATCGACGCCGGTGGCCTTAAGCTGCGGCAAGTCGGCTGTCTTAACGCCGCCGCCCACCACGATGGGCACGGGGCTTGCCGCGTGGAGTGCGGCCAGGTCCTCAAAGCTCTTGGTGATGATGGAGCCGTCGGCCGCGCGTCCGCAGTCGCGCTTGGTCTCGGTCTCGTGGAGCGGGCCGATGCCCAGGTAGTCGACCAGACTCATGTCGGCGGTCTTGACGTACTCGAGCATCTCCTCGCAGCGGGCCGAAAGGCCCACAATGGCATCGGGGCCCAGCAGCTTGCGACAGACCTCGACGGGAATATCGCTCTGACCCACGTGCACGCCGTCGACAGCGATGCCCTGCTCGCGCGCAGCGAGTACGCAGTCCAGGCGGTCGTCGATCAGCAAGGCAACCTGACCGGTCTTGCCGGCCTGTGCGATTGCCTGCGCGGCGTCGCCGGTCAGCGCAATGATCTCGCGGGCGCTTGCCACCTTGGAGCGCACCTGGATGCAGGTAAAGCCGGCGTCGAGTGCCTGGGCCACCACATCGCCCACGGGGCGCCCGAGCGTGTTTTCGGGGCCGAGCACCAGATAGGCCGAGATATCAAGGTTGTCGCGGATGCTCATCGTGCTTCCTCCTGTTTCTTGATCTGTGCTTCCATGCGCTCGAGTTTGCCGGTCATGGTGTCGGTAAATCCGGGTCGAATATCGGCTTTGAGCACGATTTCGGTGCGGATGCCCTTGCTCGCCAACACAAAGGTCGCGTCGCGCACGACCTGCATGACCTCGTCCCAGTCGCCCTCGATCTCGGTGAACATCGAGGTGGTGCGGTTGGGAAGGCCGCTCTCGCGAATGACGCGCACGACCTCGGCGACCTCGGCGGACAGCTCATCGCCGGTGCCGCACGGGGCGATGGCCACGGCGACGAGTGTGTTCATGCCGGCAGCGGTTGCGGGCTCGGACATGGCTTATGCCTCCTCGAGCTCGAGTTGGTTATCGGCAATATCTTGGGCGGTTGCGCGGTAGAGCTCGTCGATAAAGGCGACCTTAAAGCTTGCCGGGGCATCGGCGACAGCGGCGGCACGCGTGCCGGCGACGTTGTAGGCGGCGGTACCGCAGACGGCTGCCGTAAACGGATCGGCAGCGCAGGCGTACATGGCCAGCACGCCGCCCTGCGAGCAACCGCAACCGGTGATCTTGGACATGAGCGGGCTGCCGCCGTGGGACTTGGCCACGGTCGTGCCGTCGGTAATCAGGTCGACTTCGCCCGAGACGACCACGGCGCCGCCGGTGTAGCGGGCGAGTGCCACGGCAGCATCGCCCTCAAGACCCCACAGGCCGGCAAGCGCGATGATCTCGGAGGCGTTGCCGCGCACGATGGTGGGCTTGTACTGCTTGAGCTCGTTTACCAGCTGGGTGCGCAGGCTGCCGATGCCCAGACCCACCGGATCGAGCACCCAGGGCTTGCCGGCGTCGTGTGCCGCCTTGGCCGCGCGGGGAATCGTCTGCTCGTAGATGGGGAAGAGCGTGCCCATATTGAGATAGATGGCGCCGCCGCCGGCAACGAGCGCCTCGCCCTCGTCGGGCAGATAGACCATGGCGGCCGATCCGCCCACGGCGAGCTGCGCGTTGGCGACAAAGTCGATCGTCACCGTGTTGGTGATGGAGCCGGCCATCGGATTGGTGGCGCGAATCTCGTCCACCGCCTTGACCATATGTTGCTTAAGCTGTTCCGAATCAATCACTGCACATGCCTCCTTGGCATAGAAAAGGGGCGCTGTGCATAGACAGCGCCCCTGTAAAGGCGGCATGCTCCCTACGCCAGCATTAACTGACAGGTTCAAAGGATTGGGCCCCATGCCCTCTCAGCCTTGTGGTTCGCACCGCCGGCACTCCCGCATCGAATCTGTTGTTCCCTATACTAGCGCACCTGCCAAAAAGGGACAGGTTTATTTTGGCAGATGGCAACAGGGGCGTTGCATTTTCCCAGATAAAACCTGCCAAATATGCCTGTCCCTTATTGACAGGTCGTTACAATGGATACGGTGAAAATGACGGGGGATTCTATGATCAAACTTGTGCTGACCGATATGGACGATACGCTGATTCCGGCCGGGCATGATGGCGCCAGCGACTACGCCATCGAGGGCATTCATGCCATGCAAGCGGCGGGCCTGCATTTTGGCCCGGTTTCGGGTCGTCAGCCGTCCGCGATGGGCTGGATGTTCAAAAACCGTTCCGAGTGTTTTTCGACTGGTGCGTTCTGTAACGGCCAGGTGATGTTTGTCGACGGCGAAGTAGTCACCTCGCGCGCAATCGACAACGATGCTCTGATGCGTTTGGCCGACTACCTGGAGCAAGAGACCGACGATACATTTCTAAAAGTCTACAGCCTGGGCGATGACTTTTGGGGCAACGATTCCTATTGCGTGACGAGTGACCCCGAGCGCGTTCGTCGCGCCATGGAGTCGGGCGGCAACGCGTGGCTCAAAGGCGAAGAGGCCCCGTGCCGTCCCGTCGTCGATGACGCGCCGGTGTTTAAGTCGAATATCTGGAGTACCCGTTCGCGTGAGGAGCTCGCGGAGCTACGCGAGCGCGTTGCCGCTGAGGTGCCGGAACTCTCGCTTGTGTTTCCCAACAACCGAGTGCGCCTGTTTGACATCCTCCCTGCTGATTGGAACAAGGGCTGCGCTGCGCTGGAGCTGGCGCGTGCTTTGGGCCTGACGCTCGACGAGGTGGCCGTATTCGGTGATTCTGATAACGATTTGCCCATGATCGATGCCGTTTCCAACTCCGTTGCAGTCGCCAATGCCAACGAGGCCGTCACGGCGGCGGCGCGCTGGCATATTGGCGCTGCGGCAGATGATGCGGTCGCCGGGGCTCTGCATCAGATTGCCGCCTGCGCCGCGACGGGGGAGATGCCGTCGTTTATGCGTCAGGTGGACGCGGCGGGTTTTGGCGTCACGAACGTCTAGGGAGAAGGCTATGAAACTCCAGCAGCTCAGATATGTCGTCAAAGTTGCCGAATGTGGCAGCATTACCGAGGCCTCGCGCCGGCTCTTTGTGTCGCAGCCCTCGATCACCGCGTCGATCCGCGATCTCGAAAACGAGATGGGTGTGCATATATTTGAGCGCACCAACAAGGGCGTCATTGTGTCCGAGGAAGGCGAGACCTTCTTGGGCTATGCGCGTCAGGTGCTCGACCAGGCTGACCTGCTCGAGGGCAAGTACAAGGGCGCATCCGAGCAGGTGCCGCACTTTAGTGTGAGCTGTCAGCATTATTCCTTTGCCGTTAACGCGTTTGTTGACGTGATCCGCGAGTTCGATGCCGCGCGTTACGACTTTACCCTGCGCGAGGAGCAAACCCACGAGATTATCGAGGACGTCGCGCACATGAAAAGCGAACTGGGCATCCTGTACTTATCCGAGCATAACCGCGAGGTCATCGAGCGCATGCTGGTGGCCAACGAGCTCGTGTTCGAAGGACTCTTCTGCGCCACGCCGCATGTCTTCGTGTGCGCCGACCATCCGCTGGCGGGCCGCTCGAGTGTGACGCTCGAGGACTTGGAAGACTACCCGTTCCTGTCCTATGAGCAGGGCAGCTATAACTCGTTTTATTATTCTGAGGAGCTGACCTCGACCTTTGAGCGTCGCAAGAATATCCGCGTGCGTGACCGTGCGACGTTGTTCAACCTAGCTATGGGCCTTAACGGTTACACGGTGTGTTCGGGCGTGATCAGCCATGAACTTAACGGCCCCGGTATCATCTCGATTCCGCTCGATGTGGACGAATACATGGAGATCGGCATTATTACGCGTAAAAATACGACGCTCACGCGCTATGGGCAGGCCTATATCGAAGCGATTCGTCAGCATATCTAGGCTGCTGTGCTCCGCGCGGGTCAAATTTCTTTATGGCAGTCCAGACTGATATAGAAATCATCTATATCAAACTGTTATAAACGTATATTTTACGATGGCCATATGAGCGCTCATACTCTGTCCCAGTAAAGCAACCAATGCAAAGGGAGATATCTATGAGCACTTCGATTCAACCGAACGCGCCGTTTCGCGCCGATATCGTCGGCAGCTTTCTTCGTCCGCAAGCTGTTAAGGATGCGCGTGCCGCCTATGCCGCGGGCAAACTTGACGCCGCCGGCCTTAAGGCCGTCGAGGACGAGGCCATTCGCGATTTGGTGGCTAAGCAAAAGGCCGCTGGCTTGCAGGTGATCACCGATGGCGAGTTCCGCCGCAGCTACTGGCATCTCGATTTTATGTGGGGACTCAACGGCATTGAGCGCCGCGCCTCGCGCACGGGCTACATGTTCCACGATGAGGAGACTACCGCCGACACTGCCGTGGTGACCGGTCCCATTAGCGGCGAGAACCATCCGTTCGTCGAGCACTTCAAATTTGTCAAGGCGCTCGAGGGCGAGGGCCAGGTCGCGCGCCAGACCATTCCGGCGCCGATCCAGACGTTCTCGGAGGTCACGCTCGATCGCTGCGATGGCCAGCAGGAGAGTCTGCGCGCCGTCTGCAAGACTGACGAAGAGCTCGCCGATGCCATCGCCGCAGCATACCGCACCGTGATTGCCGACCTGTATGCCGCGGGCTGCCGCAACATCCAATTTGATGACTGCACCTGGGGCATCTATTGCGATACCGACTTTGTGTCCAAGACCGGCATGAACCCGGTCGACCTGCAAAAGGTGAGCGAGTTGGGCGTGGCGCTCAACAATGCCGCCATCGCGGGCAAGCCCGACGATCTGGTCATCAACACGCACGTATGCCGCGGCAACTACCACTCCACCTACGCTTTTGAGGGCGGCTACGATCCCATTGCGCCGTACCTGTTCGCACATGAGAACGTCGATGCGTTCTATCTGGAGTTCGACACGCCCCGCGCCGGTGGTTTTGAGCCGCTCAAGTACGTTGTCCCCGGCAAGAAGGTGGTGCTGGGACTGGTCACTACAAAGGCGGCTGAGCTTGAGGACGAGGACGTTATCGTCGAACGTATCCACGAGGCCGCAAAGTATGTGCCGCTCGAGAACCTGTACCTGTCTCCGCAGTGTGGCTTTGCCAGTTGCGAGATTGGCAACAAGCTGACCGAGGACGAACAGTGGGCAAAGATCGCCCTGGTCAAGCGCATTGCCGAGCGCGTTTGGAAATAGCGCCAGCGTTTGCAGGTGGCGGCGCGTGCGGGACGTGGCGTATCGCGTACAATGGTTCGGATCGTATCGTTCGGGCAGGTTATCCGATATGCCTGATCGCCCTTCCATTCGAAAGGACTTCCATGTCCCAGTCTTCGACGCCCGCCGTCACCGATGCCATCTACGATGCATCGTCGCTCGGCCGCCCGCGCATGTTTTTGCTCGGCCTGCAGCACCTGTTTGCCATGTTTGGCGCCACGGTGCTGGTGCCCGTGCTCACCGGCCTCTCGGTATCGGCAACGCTGCTGTTTGCCGGCTTGGGCACGCTGCTCTTTCATTTCCTGTCGCGCGGTAAGGTGCCGGCATTTTTGGGCTCATCGTTTGCCTTTATCGCCGGCTATGCCGCGATTGCGCCCAACGGCGAGGCCGAGCTTTTGCCCTATGCTTGCCTGGGCGTAGCTTGTGCCGGCCTGCTCTATCCGGTGCTGGCGGCGCTCTTCCGTGCGTTTGGTGCCAAGCGCGTCATGCGCTTCTTCCCGCCGGTGGTGACGGGCCCCATCGTCATTTCCATCGGCTTGATCCTGGCAAGCTCAGCTATTGCCAACTGCCAGACCAACTGGCTCGTTGCCGTGGTTGCCGTCGCCGTAATCGTCATCTGCAACATTTGGGGTCGCGGCATGGTCAAGATCGTGCCGATTCTGCTGGGCGTTGTGGTGAGCTATGCCGTTGCGACTGCGCTGGGCGAGGTTGATTTTTCGGGCGTCGCAGCCGCTCCCTGGGTTGGCTTGCCCGTCGTGTGGGGCAACACGGTGTTTGCACTCTTTGGGCCGCAGTTCGATAGCGGTCTTGCCACGACGGCCATCATCACCATCATGCCGCTGGCCTTTGCGACCATGATCGAGCATATCGGCGATATCTCCGCTATTGGCTCCACCTGCGAGCGCAACTACATTGCCGACCCCGGCCTGCATCGCACGCTGCTCGGCGATGGTCTCGCCACGATTCTGGCTTCGCTCTTTGGTGCTCCGGCCAACACTACGTATGGCGAGAACACTGGCGTGCTCGCCCTGACGCGCGTGTTCGACCCGCGCGTGATTCGCATTGCCGCGTGCTGCGCTATCGTGCTTTCGTTCTGCCCCAAGTTCGCGGCCGTCATTGCGGCCATGCCGGCGTGTGTAATCGGCGGCGTGTCGCTCGTGCTCTATGGCATGATCAGCGCCGTGGGCGTTCGCAACCTCATCGAGAACCAGGTCGATTTCCAGAACAACCGCAACGTGCTGGTGGCCGCTCTGGTGCTCGTGCTTTCACTCGGCATTGCGTACAGCACCGCCGGTGCCATCGTGCTGGAGCTGGGCGGCGTGACCATTTCGCTTTCCGGCCTTGCCGTGGGCTCGCTGGTGGGTATCGTGCTCAACGCGATTCTGCCGGGTAACGACTTTGAGTTCGATGTCTCGGAACTCGAGGAGTCCACCGAATAGCGGCTGTGTCCAACTCAGTTAAAAAAGCCGGTCATGCGTCCGATGCGCATGGCCGGCTTTTTAGCGCGCAAGAACCCAGTGGATGCCACGCGCCATGCGCAGGTCGGTTTGGGCAAAGTGGTTGCCGGGGTTGAGTTCCAGCGTTGTGAGGATGCCGCGCTCGACGAGCAACGCTTCCATTGCGCACGTGTCGTCAAGTACGTGCCGCATCATGCGGTTGGGCGTCTTGGTTTCCTTTTTGCCGAGTGACAGGTAGACGGCATCGGGCACGTTCGGCATCGTATGCTCGTGCGCGTAGTCGATAAAACCGGGAAACCACATCGACCCCGATGCGCTTGCGGCGCGGTCAAAGGCATCGGTCTGCCAGAGGGCCCAAAGCGAAAAGAGGCCCGCCAATGAGTAACCGGCAATGCCGCGCCAGGTGGGCGGGCGGGGAAGTGATGATTCGACCTGTGGGATTATCTGATTCAGCAGTTCATAGAGAAACTCAGACGCCTGCCCACCAAAGGGCTCGGCATCGCGCACGGTACCGTCGCATGCCCAGGGGCTCAGCTCACGATTCCAATCGAGCCCGCCAATGGCAACAAGGGTGAACGGCGGGCAGTCGAGTTCTCGGCAGCGGTCATAAACCTCGCTGCCGTCGCCCATGACCACGGGGAGGTAGATGACGGGTGCGCCTTCCGTATGCTCGGAATGAACGGTTATCTGCTTTTGCGCTTCCAAGGCAGGCTTCTCTCAGTGTTGTGATATCGGCAGCTCCAATTGTCGCACGCCAGCGTATACCGGTTGGACAGCATCAAGAACATTCGCGCGCGCCGCGCGGGCGCAAACGGAAAACGCCACCGCCGGAGGGGAGCTTGGCGGTGGCGTTGCTATACGGTGTGCAGGCTAGCACTTCTGTGGGTGCCGTCCCGTGCGTTAAAGGTCAAAGGCGTCTATGAGCGCTTGCGGCTCACCACGGCGCCTGCGGCGATGGCGGCTGTTCCCGCAAGGGCGGCTGCCACGATGGCTGTGCTCGAGGCGTCGCCGGTTGCCGCGAGCTTGCCGGTGGTCTTGGCTCCCGTGGCTGCAACTGCAACGGTCTTGGTTGTCTTCGTGCCCTCGGACTTGGAACCCTCGGGCTTGGTCTCGCCTGGCTTCTCCTCGGGTTTGATCTCCTCGGGAGGCACGATGACCGTGCTCTTGGCGACAGCGGCGTCATAGGGGGAGTCGATCACAGCATCGCCCGTGCCGATGGTTTGACCTGCCTCGTAGGAGATGCTGGGACCGTACTCTTCTTCGTAGCGATAGTTAATGATCTTGCCGCCTGCGGGCGTCTGGATGGGAGCGCCTTCGATCTCGATGGTGCCGATCGCCTTGCCGTCCTCGCTTATGGCAAGAGCGAAGATTGCCGCCGTGTCTCCCTCGGCCGTGACCTTGCTGCGGACGATCGAGATACTCGCGGGCGTGATGCCCTCGTAGGTCTGAGCGAAGATACCGATGTTCAGACCCCTAGGCTCAGGAATGACCTCGCCGCTTTGGTCGTTGCTGTAGTGATCGGGGCCATCGCCACCGGTCTCGATATAGCGGGCTATAGCCTTAACAACGGAGTCGCTGATGTAGATGTGGCCGCCAGCGACGTTTGGCTGGTGGTTTCTGGTAGAGATTGCAACCGAGAATTTGCCTTCCGCGAATGCGTCCACGATGGAACCATTCTTGATGACGATGTCGTCCCCGTCAGTGATGAGGGCGATGGCCTGGCCGCCGCTCGCGCTTGTACGGACCGTCACGGTCGCGTGATCGAGCGTAACGCCCTTGTAGGCATAGACACCATATTCAACACCGCTTGCGTCAAGGGAGGCGTTCGTGACCGCGAGACTGCCCTCAGTGTCGACGGCAAGATTTCCCTCGGAGTTTGCCTTAACCTGGCTGCCGCCCGAGATGTTGATGCCGTCTTTAGCCCAAATCGCTGCTTCTTCTATAGAGATAGAGCTTGCCTCTACCTTGCCGCCGCCCTTGATGATCAGGTCACTGCTCGCGGCGATGCCGTAACCTTCGCCTCCCTTAGCGATCACTGTGCCAGAGGAATCGATGGTGGTCTTGCCCTTGGATTGGATGCCTTCGGTACCGCCCGTTGCATTCACGGTGCCCGAGCCCGTGATAGAGAGATCGCCCTTTGCCTCAATTCCGTCGGAAGCAGTGCTTGTGGTGTTCACAGTGCCTGAGCCAGAAATGGAGAGGTCGCCTGTGGATTTAATTGCATCGGCCTCGGCTGTCACATTGAGCTCATCCGTGCTATTCGAGCTCGTTATGTTCAGCTCTGCTTTCTGGCTAGTGCCATCCTGCGCTTTGATGGCGGCTCCGGTGTAATCGGGCTCGGTTTTCACGGTGTTCTTGCCCTCATAGGCAATGTTGAGCTTGCCCGCAGCCTTGATTGCGCCGCCGTCATAGCCGTTGAGCTTCATATCGTCGGCGCCGTCCCAGCTCCATGTGCCGGCGTCGTCGCCCGCCGCGGTGCCGGCGTTGTACTGGGTGCCGCCGACGTCCACCCACTCGGCCGCAAGTGAGACGCTCGGCATGAGCAGCGAGCTTACCGTGAGCGCGCATACGGCTCCCACGACGATGCGGCGCGTCACGCGGCGCCAGCTGCCGTGTGCGAGCAACGTGCGACGGCGCACGTCGGGCTCAATAAAATGGGCTCCAGAGGTTTTGTCATTGCGCTTGGGGGTCGTGAACAAGGCGGCCATGGTTACTCCCATCCTCATAGGGCCTATGCGATTACGCCCAGCATATCTGCAGGATGTAGCCGGCGGTAGTGCCGTTTGGAGGGCAAAATGTCCAAAAGACGGGGGAGAAATGGGTTATGCGCCCGTGTGTCGACTCGCTTAAAAGAAAAGCGCGGGACCGCTCAATGCGATTCCGCGCTTTCATGGTTTGGTTTGTCAGCCGTGCCGTTACGCCACGAAGAAGTAGACGAGGAAGGCAAGGGCTGCGATCCACATGAGCGGCTTGATCTTGGAGGCCTCGCCCTTAAAGAGTGCGACGATCACGTAGGCGATAAAGCCCAGGCCGATGCCGGCAGAGATGGAGTAGGTGAAGGGCACGCCGGCGACAATCATGAACGCCGGGAAACCCTGCGACACGTCGGACCAGTCGATCTCGGAGGCCTCGCTCATCATGAGGTAACCGACGTAGACCAGAGCACCGCAGGTGGCGGCGCTGGAAACGATGGTGACGATGGGGGAGAAGAACGCGGCGAGAATGAACAGCACGCCGGCGGTGACGGAGGTGAGGCCCGTGCGGCCACCGTCGGCGGCGCCGGAAGTGGACTCGACGAAGGTGGTGATGGAGGAGACGCCCATGAAACCGCCCACAGCGGCGGCGGCGGAGTCGACGATCAGGATCTCCTTGATATTCTCGACGTTGCCGTCGTCGGTGAGGAACTCGCCCTGCTTGGCCACGGCCATCGCGGTGCCCATGGTGTCGAAGAAGTCACTCATGAGCAGCGAGAACGAGATGACGAGGAGCGCGGGGTCGGTAAGGACCTTGACGATGGCGGGCACGCCGCCGGCGTCGGCGATGGGGCCACCGATGCTCGAGAAGTCGAGCGGGGCGATGATACCGGTCGGAGCCTGGGTCACACCTAGGGGGATACCGGCGATGACGGCGACGACGATGCCGATGAGCAGCGAGCCGGGGACGTTGCGGCAGGCGAGGGCGACTGTCACCAGGATGGAGATGATGCCGACGATGAAGGTGGGGGAGGTGATGTCGCCCAGACCGACGAGTGTACCGGCGCCAGCGGTGATAATGCCGGCATCGCACAGGCCAATCATGGCGATGAACAGGCCCAGACCCACCGAGATGGCGTGACGCAGGACAACCGGGATGGCGTCCATGATGGCCTCGCGCAGGCCACAAAGCACGAGCAGCAAGATGACGACGCCCTCAAGGAAGATGACGCTCATGGCCACGTGCCAGTCACCGCCGCAGACGGTGGTGGTGATTCCAGCGATCATCGCGTTGACGCCTAAGCCCGACGCGCAGGCGAGCGGGCGGTTGGCGAAGATGCCCATGCAGATGGTCATGATGCCGGCGCCCAGGCAGGTGGCGCAGGCGAGCGCTCCCGCATCGATGCCGGCGCCCGAGAGCACCGCGGGGTTGACGGCGATGATGTAGGCCATCGCCAGGAATGTTGTCAGTCCAGCGCGGAGTTCGGTCCCGATTGTGGACTTGCGCTCGCTGACGTGAAATAGTTCGTCCATGCATACCCTTTCCTTGTTCGGCCCCGAGTTTAGGCCGATTGACACGAACTCACCCACTATAGCCCCTTTACGACGCTGTTGTTCCTCGCATGTTGATGTTCGGCGCTTTGTAGCAGACGGACGGTATTTTTCGCATGAGAATGTGTGGGTACCGTATACTTAAGCGGTTACAACGACCCCTATGGAGGAACGTATGATCAAAGAGCTTTGCCACGACGAGGCTATCCTGTCCCAGCGTTGCGAGGTTGCGACCGTCGAGGACGAGTCGGTTGCTCAGGACCTGATCGATACCATCAAGTCGCTCGACGATGCCGGCTGCCTTGCCGCCAACCAGATTGGCGTTACCAAGAAGGTCTGCGTCTACCTGGACGATGCCGGCGAGCCCCACGTGCTCTACAACCCCCGTCTGGTGTTTGGCCTGGGCGCCAGCAAGATGGAGGAGAGCTGCCTGACGCACGAGGAGGTCACCAAGTCCACGCGCTATATCAAGTGCAAGGTTGCCTTTGACCAGATCGTCGACGGCAAGATGAAGGAGTGCCGCCGCGACTACGCGGGCTTTGAGGCACAAATGATCCAGCATATGATCGATCACTGCCAAGGTAAACTTGTCTAGGGTGACTACGGCACCGCACTTCGTCGTTTTTGGCCCGGGCGTGACATTGTTGTCATGTCCGGGCTTTCGTGTTTAGCGCCTTTTTGTTTGGTGACAATGACCTTAGTAAGAACGTAAAGCTAGGAGGCGCTATGTGCACGAGCATTCGATTTACCGATAATTCTGGCCACATGTATCTGGGCCGCAACCTCGACTGGAGCTTTGACTACGGCCAACAGGTTCGCGTGATGCCGCGCGGGTTTCACATTCCGTATTCGTTTATCGACGACGCGACAGCGGCACACGCGGTGATCGGTATGTGCATCGATTACAAGAACTACCCTATGTTCTTCGACTGCGGCAACGATGCGGGCCTCGCCGTGGCGGGTCTCAATTTCCCGGGTTATGCCGAGTATGCCGAGGACCCTGTCGACGGCAAGACCAATATCGCGGCCTATGAGTTTCCCCTGTGGGTGGCAGCGACGTTCTCGACGGTCGATGAGGTCGAGGCTGCGCTGCGCGATACGGTGATTGTCGCCAAATCTGCAGGGGAGGGGCTGGGCGTGTCGCTGCTCCATTGGATTATCGGCGACAGCCAGCGCAGCATCGTGGTCGAGATGATGGCTGACGGCCTGCATGTATACGACGATCCGGTCGACACCCTTGCCAATCAGCCCACCTTCCCGTGGCACATGGAAAACCTGCGCACCTATATCACGGCCACAAGCGATTTTCCGCAGACGGCGACATGGCGTGGCGCCGAGCTCAAGCCCTATGGCGCGGGTGCCGGCATGCGCGGTATTCCGGGTGACTGCTATTCGCCGAGCCGTTTTGTAAAGGCGGCGTACCTCAATGCCAATTATCCGCAAAAGGAGAGCGAGACCGAAAACGTCGTCCGCATGTTCCGTTCACTCGAGGGCGTGGTGATGATTGAGGGGGCGTCCAGGATGGGCGATGGCAAGTTCGAGAAGACTATCTATACCGGATGCTTTAGCGCGCGCACGGGCAATTATTACTACGCGATGTATGGGGATCCGTCGATTCGCTACGTGAGCCTGATGGATGCCGAGGGCGCGAGCCCCGATAGGCTCGTGGTTCCCGAGCCGCGCCGTTCGTAGCCGATAGCTTTACTGCAATGCAAAGCGGCCCTGCATCTCCCGTGAGGTGCAGGGCCGCTATCGTCGATGGGCGACGGCGCTAGAAGTTGGCGTCGTTGAGTTGTTCGCTCTCGAGACCGTCGAGCTGTTGCTGTTCGGGCGTATCGGCGACGCTCTCGAGCAATTCGGTGGGGTCGACGTTCATGTCCCTACCGGCCTCGTTGCCGTTGACCAGGTCGTCCGAGAAGATATCGACTTCCATTTCCTCGGCTTCCTCGATCTGGACCTCGAGCGGCACCTGGGTGCGTACAAGCTTGACTGCCGGACGCATACGGGCAAAGAGGGGCACGTACTCGATGATGATGGCCGAGTTCTCAAGACCGTACCAGCGTGCCGGGCTTCCACAGGCGCGGCGGACGGCATACTTGATGGCCATGACGCGGTGGTCGTTGCGGTTGATGTCCGTTTCGGGGGCAAGCATCTTGCGCAGCATGCAAAAGCGGAAGTCGCCCACGTTGCCGCGTGTCTCGTAGATGGAGTAGGTGTGATGCTGCGGCGGCAGCTCACCCGAGACCATCAGGTCGCCGACGATCTGACGCAGGTAGGCGTTGATGCGCTGGTTGACCTTAAAGCCCAGGTCCAGGCGCACGCGGAACAAAAAATCCGTGCCAAAGGTCTCGACGGAATACTCGTGCGTATAGGGCTCATCGGTAACGTGCACGTTGATGAACCAGTATGCCTTGGCGCGCTTGGGATGTTTGTCCAAGATGGAATAGAGCACGTCGCGGTCGAGTGTGAGCGGATCGGGGCTGTTGGTGAGGAACACCAGATTGTCGGCGAGCACGGGGTAGGTCTCGTCGTTGCGCAGGCGGTTGAGCTGATCGATGTACTTGGAGACGGGCAGCAGGATCGTTTGCGTGCGCTCGATGGCGGTGCCGCGGCGCCACACGTACATAAGGCCAAACAGCAGCGAGGCCAGGAAGATCATCACATAGCCGCCGTCAAAGAACATGGTGAGGCATGAGGCGAAGAAGCACAGCTCAATGGCACCGAAGAGCAGGGCAAAGACGCAGGCGCCCAGCTTGTGCTTGAGAATGCCGGCGATATAGCTCGTCAGCAGCGTGGTGGTCATGAGCATGGTCACGGTAATGGCGAGGCCATAGGCGCTCTCCATGCGCTCGGAGTTCTGGAACAGCAGCACGATGAAGATGCAGCCGACCCACATGATGTTGTTGACGAGCGGAATATAGAGCTGACCCTTGGTGTCGCTGGGGTAGTGGATGCGCAGGTGCGGCATGAGATTGAGACGGGTTGCCTCGGATACCAGCGAGAACGAGCCGGTGATGAGCGCCTGCGAGGCGATGATGGCCGCCACGGCCGAAAGCACGATGGCAAAGGGGCGCAGGGGCTCGGGAAGCATCATATAGAACGGGTTGACGATATCCATCGAAAGCATCTGGGGGTTGGAGTTATTGGCGAGCAGCCAAGCTCCCTGACCCAGATAGTTGAGGATAAGGGCCGCCTTAACAAACGGCCAGGATGCATAGATGTTTGCCTTGCCCACGTGACCCATGTCCGAATAGAGCGCCTCGGCGCCGGTTGTCGACAGGAAGACGAAGCCGAGCACCATGATGCCCGAGTGGTTGATGGGCGAGAACAGGAACATGATGCCGCGGATGGGGTTGAGCGCGCGTAGGATGGACAGGTTGCCGAGCATGTTGAACAGGCCGGCGCCTGCCAAGAACAGGAACCATAGTGTCATGAGCGGGCCGAAGAGCTTGCCGATTGACGAGGTGCCGGCGCGCTGCATGGCAAACAACCCGCAGATAATGATGATGGTAATGATGATCACATTGGTCTGGCCGTCGCCCAGCAACGCATGGCCCCATTCGATGGTACGCAGACCCTCGATGGCTGTGGTGACCGTGACGGCGGGGGTGAGGATGCCGTCGGCAAGCAGTGCCGCGCCGCCGATCATGGCGGGGAGAATCAGCCACGGTGCCACCTTGCGCACGAGACTGAACAGAGCGAAGATGCCGCCTTCGTTGTGGTTATCGGCCTTCATGGCGATTACCACGTATTTGACCGTGGTCACGAGCGTCATGGTCCAGATGACGAGCGAAAGCGCGCCCAGAATCATGTCCTCGCTGACGGTGCCGATGCCGCCGTTGTTGGCGACGATCGATTTCATGGTGTACATGGGACTCGTGCCGATGTCGCCATAGACGACGCCGAGCGTTACGAGCAGCATGCCAGCGGAGAGGGGAATGGCTCCATGCCCGCCTTGACTACGCTGGTCTTGGGGGCTTACCTCCATTTTGTTGTGTGCCACGTGGACTCCCTTAGACATCAGGTTATCTGTCTGGGACAGAAAACCTTTATGCCGTCTTTATACATACAAGAGCAGTTTGGCACATCGGGTGATTTTAGACAATAATCCTCAACTGGGGATTATTCATGTACGCAGGTAGCATTTCAAAGCAGGGGCATATCCGCTGAATGGCTTGCTGCAATGTGATAACCGCGGACGCGCCCCTGCTTCGAAACTGAAGAGGGGCTTTTAAGCACGCGCTGTCTGGGCGATGCCGGCCTTGGCATTTGTGCGTTTGCCGGCGAGTTCGCAAAAAAATGCGCCGCCGATGATAAGTGCGGCACCCATCAGGCGGACCGGTGTTATGGCTTCGCCTAAAAGGACGGTGGAGAACACGACGGCCGAAAGCGGCTCGAGGTAGCCGACAACCGCGACGGTCTGGACGGGCAGTTTGGCGACGGCACTAAAGTAGAGCAGGCAACCGATGCCGGTGTTGACGACGCCGAGCATGACGACGGCGCGCCAATCAATACCGGCGGCGACGCCGGCGGACAGGAATGAGGGGACGCCCTGCGTGATGAGCGTGAGGACCAGTGCGGTCACAAAGGCGGCGCTCACCTGGAGCGTGGAGTTTTCGAGGCCTTCGATGTGTGGCGCACCCTTGCTAGCGATGACCATCAGCGCATAGCAAAATGCCGAGGCGATTCCGCAAGCGATACCAGCAATGGGCATATTGCCGCCTAGACCTTGCGCTGCAATGAGAAAAGCACCGCAAGCAACGGCGATGAAGCCGGCGATTTTGCCGCCGGTCAGCTTTTCGCCAAAGATGAGTGGGGACAGCGCCATGACAATGATGGGGCCGCAGTAGTACAGCAGCGAGGATACGCCGACGCCGATCGTCTGGTAGGCGCGGAACAGAAAAATCCAGCTGGCGCCCAGCGCGGCTCCCGAGAGGAGGAGGGCTGCGGCTTCGCGGGGGCGAGATGGCGCCTGCAACTTATGGCGTTGGGTGATGGCGAGGATGGTGACAAGCGAGAGTGCGCCCAAAAACGTGCGTAGTAGCACGATATCGGAGCTCGGCAGCGCGATGGCAGCGGCGATGATGCCGTTGGAGCCAAACAATAGCAATGCTGCTAAGTACGTAAACAGTCCGTTGTTCATGCGCTGACATCCCCTCTATATCCGATCATGTTCACTATGGGTGAACTGGCTTTAGAAGAAAAGCGAATATAATGCATGGATAACATGACAAAGACTCATGCAAAGGTGGAGGGGTGCCGTGGAAACGAATATTCAAAAGATGCAGGTGCTGCTCGAGACCGTGCGCGCCGGCAGTTTTACGCGCGCCGCCGAGCGCCTGAGCTATTCGCAGTCGGGCGTGAGCCGCATGGTGGGCGACCTTGAGGCAGACTGGGGTTTTAAGGTGCTTGATCGCAGCCGCGAGGGCGTGGTGCTTTCTGCCGACGGGCGGCAGGTCATGCCGGCAGTCGAGGCGTTATGCGAGGAGTTTGGCCGCCTGCAGCGACGGGTGGATGAGATGCGTGGGCTCATGCGCGGCAAAATCTGCATCGGTACGTTTTCGAGTGTGGCGACCCACGTGCTGCCGCCGGTGATCGCGCGCTTTCGCGCCGATCACCCGGACGTCGATTATGAGTTGCTGATGGGCGATTACTCAGAGATTGAACAATGGGTGGCTGAGGGTCGTTGTGACCTGGGTTTTATCCCGCGTGAGCCACGTGGCGCCGGCATGGCGTCGCGGCCGTTGGTGCAAGACGAGCTGATGGCCGTGGTGCCAGCGGACTCCTCGCTTGCCACCGCGGAGGTCGTTTCCCTTGCCGATTTGGCCAACGAGCAGTTTATTCTGCTGGAACGCGGTAGCGACGACGAGATTACGCCGCTGTTTCGCCGCGCGGGCCTGGCGGTGCGCTCTAAGCTGTCGACCTGGGATGATTATGCGATTATGGCCATGGTCGAGGACGGCCTGGGCGTGAGCATTCTTCCGGCGCTCATCTTGCGGCGCTGCCAGTTCGATGTTGCCGTGCGCCCGCTCGAGGGACATCCCCATCGGCAGATCAACGCCATATATCGAACGGCCGATGTTTCGCTTGCTGCCGCTCGTTTCCTCGAATACCTCTAAACGTGTACACGTCATTGTCCGCTTTGGGCAAATCTCAGAGTCCGGTACATTTTCTTATGAAATTGAACTTTCGAATGAGGTGCCGCGTTATACTGCTGCCTAAATTGAACTCTGGTTCAATTCGTGTTCTATAAATTGAACTTTGCCAGCAAGGAGGTTCTAGTGGCCCAAGAGACGTTTAGCGATCGCCTGCGACAGGCTATGTCCGATCGCGACGTTCGACAGTCGGACGTGATTCGTGCATCGGAGATGCTCGGCAAAAAACTCGGCAAGAGTCAGATGAGCCAATATGTGAGCGGCAAGACGATCCCGCGGCGCGATGTGGCAGAGCTGCTCGCCCGTATTTTGGAGGTCGATGTTTCCTGGCTGATCGCCGGTGACGCCGATCAAGGCGAGACATCATCGCCCCGCAACGTTTCCAAGCCCGAACCCCATCCCTCAGCTCAAATTCCAAGGAGCACCACCATGCGTACTTTTTCTAAATCCACCAAGCTCGATAACGTCCTGTATGACGTGCGCGGTCCCGTCGTCGACGAGGCCGCCCGTATGGAGGACGAGGGCGAGCGCATCCTTAAGCTCAACATCGGTAATCCGGCGCCCTTTGGTTTTCGCACACCCGATGAGGTCATTAAGGACATGCGCCAGCAGCTGCCCGACTGCGAAGGCTATTCCAACTCGCGCGGCCTGTTCTCTGCGCGCAAGGCGATTATGCAGTACTCGCAGATCAAGGGCCTGCCCAATGTTCAGATGGAGCACATCTACACGGGCAACGGCGTGTCCGAACTCATTCAGCTTTCGATGAACGCGCTGCTCGACAATGGCGACGAGATTCTGATCCCCAGCCCCGACTATCCGCTCTGGACGGCGTGCGCAACCCTTGCCGGCGGTCATCCCGTTCACTATCTGTGTGATGAGCAAGCGGATTGGTATCCCGATCTGGAGGATATGGAGTCCAAGATCACGAGCGCGACCAAGGCCCTCGTCATCATCAACCCCAACAACCCCACGGGCTCGGTCTATCCGCGCGAGGTGCTCGAGGGCATCGTTGAGATCGCGCGCAGGCACCAGCTCATGATTTTTGCCGATGAGATTTACGACCGCCTGTGCATGGACGGCTACGAGCACGTCTCGATTGCCTCGCTCGCTCCCGACCTGCCCTGCGTCACCTTTAGCGGCCTTTCCAAGTCGCACATGATCGCGGGCTATCGTATTGGCTGGATGGTGCTTTCGGGTAACCAGCGCTGCATGAGCGACTTTATTATGGGCATCAACATGCTCTCGAACATGCGCCTGTGCTCCAACGTGCCGGCTCAGTCGATCGTCCAGACGGCGCTCGGCGGCCATCAGTCTGTTAACAACTATATCCGCCCGGGCGGTCGTGTCTACGAGCAGCGCAATTTTGTGTATGAGGCGCTCAGCAAGATCGATGGTATCTCGGTGGTTAAGCCGCGCGCGGCGTTCTACATCTTCCCCAAGATGGATGTTAAGAAGTTCAACATCACCGATGACGAGCAGTTTGCCCTCGACCTGCTGCACGAGAAGAAGATCCTGATCACGCGCGGCGGCGGCTTCAACTGGGCTGAGCCCGACCACTTCCGTATCGTGTACCTGCCGCGCATGGAAGTGCTCAAAGAGTCCCTCGAAGACCTCGCCGACTTCTTCGATCACTACCGCCAGAGCTAGTGGGATAGAAGCTCCGCACTATGAAAAGCTCCCTGCAGTTGTTATTGCTGCAGGGAGCTTTCTTGAATCGGCGGAACTATATAACGATTCCGTTGCAGTGGTCGATTTCGTGCTGGATGATCTCGGCGGTGTAGCCCGAGAAGTTTTTGATGCGGTGGACAAAGTTCTCGTCTAAATACTCCACCTTAATGCGCCGATAGCGGGTGCAGGGGCGCTCGCCGGCAAGCGAGAGACATCCTTCGCTCGTCTGATAGGAATTGACCTGCTCAAGAATTTGCGGGTTGTACATCAGGAGCGCCTTGCTGCCGTCCTTTACGCAGATGATGCGTTTGCGTACGCCAATCATATTGGCGGCGAGGCCCACGCACTCGTGCTCATGCTCATGGAGCGTATCCAGGAGGTCCTGCCCGGTCACGGCGTCATCGGGGCCCGCGTCTTCGGAAGGCAGGCGCAAAAAGAACTCGGATTTCATGATGGGCTTAATCATGGCGGGCTCCTTAAGGTGGACACGTTTGGTTCAGGCCATGATACCGCGACATGTCGCATTAATGTGTGCACATAGATTCTGCAGCTAGATTGGATGGCGACACCATAAACTAATGGACGTTTTGCCGAGAGGCATGAATGTTTAAAGCGCAAAGAGTGCGCGACGGGCCCCGCGAATGGGGCGATGATGCCCGAGAGGGCCAAGAAGGAGTCTCATGTCTGAGAACGAAGAGATCATGAACGAGACCGAGAACGAGATCATGGCTGCCGAGGTCGAGGCAGTCGAGACCGTGGAGACCGAAGCTGCTGAGGTTGAGGCTGCTGACGAGGTTTCCGCCGAGGAGGCCGAGGTTGTCGAGGCCGCCGCTGATTACGATGACGAAGAGCTGATGGACAAGATGCAGAAGGCCGCCCGCCTGCTGCGTAGCCGT
Organism: Collinsella aerofaciens; assembly: GCA_014846205.1. Next base: position 29,510 of record RKAY01000092.1, read on the forward strand.
CGCTTTGCTATTTCCAAGGAGGAGGAGGCCAAGGCCGAGCGCATGGCGAACATCGAGCGCGCCATCAAGCTTCTTGACCTCAAGCCCAAGATGGAGCAGAAGGAAATGTCCGACCTGCTGGGCATGCGCCTTCGTGAGCTCGATGGCCTGATGGCCGAGGCCGAGGCTGCCGATCTGGTCGGCCGCATCGACGACGCCGAGGGCGATATGCGCAAGATCGTTGTCTTCGCTGCCGAGGATGCCGCTGAGGGCCTGACCGAGCTTGCCAACAAGAAGGAGAAGCTCCTGCCCGAGCTTTCTTACGAGGAGGCCACCGAGCTGATGGCCGCTCTCGATAAGGTTATCGCTCCGCTCGTCGCCATGGGCTTGGACGAGGACCGCGGTCCTCGCGGCGGCCGTGACGAGCGCGGTGGCCGTGGCGGCGACCGTGGCGGTCGCGGTGGCTTTGGCGATCGTAGTGGCCGTGGCGGTGACCGCGATCGCCAAAGCCACCGCGACCGCCACGGTCGCCGCCACGGCCACCGCGCTCGTCACGGCCGCCGCGA
>RKAY01000055.1 GCA_014846205.1 Collinsella aerofaciens
CCACCATCAAGAGCCACCACAACCTGATCCCGTTCCCCGAGGGCGTGCACTTCGACCTCGTCCTTAAAGAAGTGGTCGAGCGGCTCGATGAGGTCGAAGTGCACGCCCTCGGGGAACGGGATCAGGTTGTGGTGGCTCTTGATGGTGGCCGTCTTGCCGCCCGTCTTGCGAGCGCCGGACTCGATGATGTCGGGGTAGATGGTGCCCTGAGCCAGGTACTTGACCGGCTTGCCATCGGTCTCGAGCTGCTGCGCCACGGCGAAGAACTCTTTCCAGAACTGCGTACCGATGATGCGGCGCTTCTCCTCGGGTTCGGTCACGCCGGCCAGAAGCTCGGCATAGCGGTCCTCGGCGTGGACGTGGATAAAGTCGACGTCAAACTGTTTGGTGAAGACCTCCTCCACCTGCTCGGGCTCGCCCTTGCGCAGCAGGCCGTGGTTGATGAACACGCAGGTCATCTGCTTGCCCACGGCGCGGGCGCCCAGCGCAGCCACGACGGAGGAGTCAACGCCGCCGGACAGGGCCAGAATCACGCGGTCGTCGCCGACCTTCTCGCGGAACTCGGCCGTCATGGTCTCGACCAGGTTGTCCATGCTCCAGTTGGGCTCCAGGCCGCAGATCTCAAACAGGAAGTTGCTCAGCAGCTGCTGACCGTACTCAGAGTGCTTGACCTCGGGGTGGAACTGCGTGGTGAAAATCTTGCGCTCGACGCACTCCATGGCGGCAACCGGGCACACGTCGGTGCTGGCGGTAACGGTAAAGCCCTCGGGCACCTCGGACACGGCGTCGCGGTGGCTCATCCACACGGTCTGCTCCATAGGCGTGGAGTTAAAGAGCTTGGCGCCGGCCGTACGCGTGATGGTGGCGCGGCCGTACTCGCCCACCTCGGAGTGGCCGACCTTGCCGCCGAGCGTCACGGCCGTGATCTGATGGCCGTAGCAAAAGCCCAGAACGGGAAGGCCCAGGTCAAAGATGGCGGGGTCGATGGACGGAGCGTCCTCGGCGTACACGGAGGCCGGGCCGCCGGAAAGGATGAGCGCAGAGGCGTTCATTTCGCGAATCTCGTCGGCCGAGATGTCGCAGGGGACAATCTCGGAATACACGTTGAGGTCGCGGACGCGACGGGCAATGAGCTGACCGTACTGCGCACCAAAGTCGAGTACGAGGACCTTTGCGGAAGCCTTTTGATCCATGGTTTCCCCCTCTTGTTGGCGGGGAGCCGGTGCCCACCCGCGCGAATAAACGAAAACAGCTTACATAGTGTACACGTTATATGGGGTTTCTCGTCCCTCGCAGCCATCAGCGCACGGCAAACGCACGACCTGGGCCCCTATTTGACAACAATTGAAGTGTTACCAAACGTTACAGATGATGTAATACGTTTGAACATTGGACGCCCTGTGCCACAATACTGCCGAACGACTCCGCCTCTGCGGCGGCAAATACGATAGGAATACCAGCATGAAGCGCATCCTTCTCATCGCCACGGGCGGCACCATCGCATCGACCGAGGACGGCAACGGCCTCTCCCCCGCCCTGACCGGTGAGGAGCTCGCCCAGAGCGTCCCCGAGATCTCGAGCCTCTGCGAGCTCGACGTCGTGCAGCCGATGAACATCGACAGCACCAATATGCGCCCCAGTGACTGGATGCGTATCCGCGACGTCATCGTCGAGGGTTATGCCGACCACGACGGCTTCGTGATTCTGCACGGCACCGACACCATGAGCTACACCGCGGCGGCGCTTTCCTATCTGATTCAGGACAGCCCCAAGCCTATCGTACTCACCGGCTCGCAAAAGCCCATGGGCAATCCCTTTACTGACGCCAAACTCAATCTGTACCAGAGCCTGCTCTATGCGCTCGACGAGCACTCGCACGATGTCTCGATCGTGTTTGGCGGCGTAGCCATTGCCGGCACGCGCGCCCGCAAACAGCGCACCATGAGCTTTAACGCGTTCATTAGCGTCAACTATCCACCCATCGCCTATATCCGCAATGACCGCATCGTGCGCAACGGGCTTCACGGCACGCATCAGGGCGAAAACCCGGTGCGTTTCTACGACAGCATCGACCCGCGCGTATTTGTACTCAAGCTCACGCCCGGCGTGAACCCAGGCATTCTGGACGCCCTTGCCGATAGCTACGACGCTGTAATCCTTGAGACCTTTGGCATTGGCGGTATCCCCGAGTTTGGTGAGTCAGGCGAGTCGTTCCAAGAGGCAATTTTCCGCTGGGTCGATTCGGGCCGCACCGTCGTTATGACCACACAGGTCCCCGAAGAGGGCCTCGACCTGGGTGTTTACGAGGTCGGCCGTGCTTACGCCGATCATCCGGGCATTCTGCGCGGCGACGACATGACCACCGAGACGCTCGTGGCCAAGACCATGTGGGCGCTCGGCCAGTCACGCGATGCCGCCGAAATCCAGCGCCTGTTCTACAGCCAAGTCAACCACGACCGCATCCCGATGGCTTAATTCAGTTGTCGATGGGTATCCCCTATTCGATACCCTCGAGAAGCTCTGACACCGTCATGCCGAGTGCGGGCGCGATCTTAAATAGAACCTTGAGCGTGAAATTTGCCGTCCCATCTTCGATTCGGTCGAGGTAGGGTCGGCTGATTCCTGTCGCCACACAAAAATCAACCTTGGAGATACCAAGGTCTCTGCGTGTCTCTTCGACCCGCCTGCCAAGAATCTGTTCCGCGCGTTCGTCCATGCAGACGAGTTTGAAATGGAGCCGAACATAAACGTAAACTATAGTTTACGTTTTGCCGAATACACAGGAGTTTTCTATGTCGGGTTCTTCGGTCCGCGCGTACCGAGCCACGCTTCGCACAAACAGTGCACCGCCCAAGCTCGTCGTCGTTGAAGCAGAATGTCTTTCGCCCGATGAGCGCACAGCATTTGCATTGCTATCAAGTCGCGTCGCCGCCGTTCTGGTCCCTTGCCCGGCGCAAGGTGAACTTGCCATCCAATGCCAAGCGCATAGCTGCTCGCTCAATCAGGCTGCCGTAATCGCAACCAGTCAACGCGGCCTGCCGCTTCTCCTGGAAGCCGGTATCGCGCTCGCCCTTCGCGGCGCCGGATACGAAAACGAGACCGCCGCCGACATGGTCTTTAAACCACGATCGAGCGGCGGCCTCGCAGCAGCCATTGAATATGCGTGCAGGCTCGTTGCCTAAAAGGACAGGCTAAAAACCAAAGCCAAAGCCCGTTCCGGTAATCGCCGAGTACATAAAGTAAACGTTGATCACGTTGAGGAACACACCCGTGATGCAACCGTTACGCAGGTAGCGCTCGCACACGATGCGCGCCATGGCGGCGGAGTCATCATTGTTTTTAGCCTGGCGTCCTGCCGTAAAGTACGTCGCCACGCTCAGCAGCAGGTTGAGCACCGGCAGTGCCAGCAACTCGTAACTCTTGCCCCAGCGCGTCACCTCGCCGGCAGCGTTAAACTTCGTTGCCACCTCGGAACCAATGTTGGGAATTACAAACGCTGCGACCACCAGCGGAAGCACCGCAAGTACGAGCAGTGCAATACCCATGTAGCCGGCTTTTTTACCATATTTAAACATGCGCGTCGTCCTTACACGTTAAAGCGGAAGTGCACGACGTCGCCATCGGCCATGACATAGTCCTTGCCCTCAATGCGCAGCTTGCCGGCGGCCTTGGCACCCTGCTCGCCGCCGAGCTCGATGTAGTCGTCATAGCCAATGACCTCGGCCTTAATAAAGCCGCGCTCAAAGTCGGTGTGGATGACGCCGGCGGCCTGCGGGGCGGTCGCGCCCTGACGCACCGTCCAGGCCTTGACCTCCATCTCGCCAGCCGTAAAGAACGACTGCAGGCCAAGCAGCTTGTAAGCGGCCTGTGCGAGCACGTCCAGACCGGGCTGCTCCAGGCCCAAGCTCTCCAGGTAGTCGGCCGCATCCTCGGGATCGAGCTCGGAAAGCTCGGCCTCGATCTTGGCGCAGATCGGCAGCGGCTTGACGCCATCGATGGGCGCCAGGTCCTCGTTGAGCATGTCCTCGTCTACGTTGGCCACATACAGGATGGGCTTCATGGTGAGCAGGAACAGGCCCTTGGCAGCGGCGCGCTCCTCGTCGGTCATCTCCATGGACGCGGCGCGCTTACCCTCGTTGAGCCAGTCGAGCAGGCGCTTGGCGACCTCGAACTTGGGCATGAGCTCCTTGTCGCGCTTGGCCTCCTTTTCGAGCTTAGGCAGCTGCTTCTCGAGCGTGCCCATGTCGGCCAGGATAAGCTCGGTCATGATGGTGTCGGCATCACCGGCGGGGTCGACGAACTCGCCCGTGCGGCCCACCTCGCGCATAACGTTGGGGTCCTTAAAGTAGCGCACGACCTCGCAGATGGCGTCGGTCTCGCGGATGTTTGCCAAGAACTGGTTGCCCAGACCCTCGCCCTCGTTAGCGCCCTTCACCAGACCTGCGATGTCGACGAACTCGACCGTCGCCGGCACAATGCGACCCGGGTTGACGATGTCGGCGAGCTTTTGCAGACGGCTATCGGGCACATCGACGATACCCACGTTGGGGTCGATCGTGGCAAACGGGTAGTTGGCGGCAAGGCCGGTCTTTTTGGTAAGCGCGGTGAACAGCGTCGACTTGCCTACGTTGGGCAGGCCCACGATACCGATGGAAAGGGACACGACAGCTCCTTTTGGTACAAGCATTTCAAACTGCATAAGTATAGCGCCGCCGCAGCATCTGGGCGAACCCGGACACAACGGCGGCACGAATGAAGCAGAGATAGGAGTCGCTGACTAGTCCGCGAGTTTTTCCACCTGGTCGAGCATCTTGTCAAGCTTGGCCTTTGCCTCGGCCTTGACCTTCTGGGCTTCTTCGTGAGCCTTCGCCTTCTGGGCGGCCTTTTCCTCGGCTTCGGGATCGACGACGACCAGATTGGACGCGTCATGCTCAACTAACTTGAGCGCATGCTCGGGGCACACCTTGACGCAGGCACCGCAGCCCAAGCAATACGTGGACTCCAACGCAAAGCGGCCGCTTCCCACCAAATCGCAGGCGAACGTGGGGCATACATTGACACACTCGCCACACGACGTGCACTTGTCAAAATCACACTCAGGCGTGCTCACCTGCATGTTCTGGGCAAGCTCGGGGTGGTTTTGCAGCGTCGAGAGCACCAGCTGCCGCCCGTGCGTGAGCGAACGGCGACGCTTGGTCGTCGTGGTGCCGCACATGGTGTTGAGCGTACGCTCCAATTGAGTAATCTGATGGCGATGGGCTTTGAGCTTCTGCGTCACCGAGGCCAGCGCCGCCGTTGCCGGGTTGAGCTTTGTCACGGTAAGGCCCGTGGTGCGAGCGATCTTTTCCATGTACTCCTTGCGCTCGTACTCGCGGCGCTTATGGCACTTGAGGCTCTTGGGATCGACCTCCAGACCCATGCCCGTGCCCGCCCACTCCTCGGCGGTGGCAATGGCCTCGCCCAGGATGTCCTCGCCACCGGTGTTACGGCACTTATCGCACACGCCCAGCGGCAGGTACACGCTCACGTTGGGATAATCGGCCAGCACCGAGAACCAGGTCTCGGCCGTAATATCGCCCACACAGGCGACAACAACCTCGTTCTCGCGCGGCATGCGCTTAAGGGCACGCGTGCAGGTAACGTAGGCGGTCTCGTGGCTCGTAGCCGCCGAGACAATGTCGTCGTAGACGTTTTTGGGTGCAAGGCGCGGAGAGATGATCGCCTCCGTCGGGCAAGCAGCGGCGCACAGGCCGCACTTACGGCAGCTGTCGAGAATCTCGATAGCATCTTCCTCGATCTCAATGGCATTCACCGGGCACACGTCCATGCACGCGGTACAGTCGCTCTTCTCGTTCTTGCAAGCCAGGCACGGTATGGTGTTACCGCGCGGGCGCTCCTTGTAGTCAGCAGGATTCCACTGCGGAGCCGACGGATCGAGTGCATCGGTCACACCGCCAAGCGGGTCTTTAAAAAAATCCAAGCCCTTGCTGATCTCGATAATGTCATCAAACAGATCGTGTTCCTGCGCCATGCGCGGCCCCTCCCTGAGCAGTGCAAACAAGCAAGAGATAATGATACGCTATCGGCCCACGCCTCGGGCAAATTACATGCGGCGCATCTTTGCGGCAAATAGCCTACGGGCTATCGCCGCCTCGATTGCACAAGGTCAATCAAGCGCCAAGCTATGCCTCGCGCATGAGCTGCACGAGCTTTTGTTTGGTCACCTTGGCCTGCTCGTTGGCCATGTTACGCTCGTTCTTAAAAGTTGCGTCCGCAACACTCTGCAGGTCGGCATCGGAAATCTCGCCAAGACCCAGATCCTCGAGCGTCGTCGGCAGACCAACGCGCTGGCAAAACTCGAGCACCTGATCAAGCTCGGGCGCACGCTCCAGGCGCAGCTGCACCACCAGGCCAAATGCCACGGCCTCACCATGCATGGCCTTGCACTCGGGCAGAATCGTCAGACCGTTGGCGATGGCATGCGCCAACGCCAAGCCACCGCTCTCAAAGCCGACGCCCGAGAGCAGAATATTGCACTCGATCAGGCGCTCAACCGCCGGCGATGTACGGCCCTTTTTGAGATCGCGCTTGGCAGCGACACCGCACTCCATAAGCGTGTCGTAGCAGGCACGAGCCGCAACCAGGGCCAAGTGCCCCGGCGCGCCACCGTGCTCGTTGGCGCCGTGCGCCGCGGCGCACGAACGCGCCTCGAAGTACGTTGCCAGCGCATCGCCCATACCAGCGACCGTCATACGCAGCGGGGCCGCCGCGACCACGTTGGTATCGACCACGACCAGATCTGGATTCTTCTCGAGCATCAGGTAGCGGTCGAACGACCCATCCTCGTGATACAGCACCGAAATCGCGCTGCACGGACCGTCCATCGAAGCCGCCGTGGGGCATACGCACAACGGCAGTTCGGCATAAAACGCTACTGCCTTGGCGATGTCGAGCATCTTGCCACCACCGATACCCACCACCATGTCGCAATACTCGGCCCGGGCTTCCTTGGCCATTTCGACAACGGCATCTTCCGTACACGGACCGTTGTAAATCTTAAAGAACGGCTCGCTTAGATCTTCATCCAGAAATCCATCGACGACCTGCCTGCACAGCCGATCCTCGGTGCCCTGGTCAAACAAGACATAGGCAGCGCAGCCCAACCATGACAAATACCTGCCCTGACGCGAAAGTTCGCCCGGCCCCTGAACATATCGGCCGGGACCGCCATAAACCATGGGAAGCGCCATACGAGAATCCGCCCTTCATCAAACAACGATTGGTGCAAAGTAACCTGACCCCTTTGCACCATAGCAAAAAGGGCAAAGCCATCTTCCGGCTTTGCCCCTTCCTTACCTTAGTTTACTCATCCATAAGGTAGTAGTGACCCAGTGCGTCGGCACCCAGAATGGCGTTTGCGACCATCTCGGGCGTCACCTCAAACGGCATGTTGCACATGGTGTCATCGGGCGCGCAAGCGGCCTCGGCAACAATCATGGCCTGCTCGCGCGTAAGCTCGGCAACGCCAAGCTCCTTCATCGTGACCGGCAGGCCCAGCTCAATGCAGAAGCCCAAGACTTCCTCGAGTTTCTCAGTCGGAGCATCCTCGAGCACCAGTTGGACGATAGTGCCAAAGGCGACCTTCTCGCCGTGATACATGCCGTGGCACTCGGGCAGCATCGTCAGGCCATTGTGGATGGCATGAGCAGCAGCAAGGCCCGAGCTCTCAAAGCCAATGCCCGAAAGCAGCGTATTGGCCTCGATGATATGCTCGACGGCAGGCGTGAGCGCACCCTTTTCCAGCGCGACCTTGGCCTTGACGCCATCGGCCATAAGCGTCTCGTAGCAGAGCTTGGCGAGCGCCAGGCCGGCCATGCCGCCCTTACCGCCGGCGCAAGTGCCGCCGTCGGCATCGTGCGTCGCCTGGGCCTCAAAGTAGGTCGCGAGCGCATCGCCCATACCGGAAACCGTCAGGCGCACCGGGCTCGCCGCGATAACCGTCGTATCCATCAGGACAATGTTGGGGTTTGCCTTAAGGAAGAGATATTTATCGAACTGGCCGTCGTCGGTGTAGAGCACCGAAAGCGCCGAGCACGGTGCATCGGTCGAGGCGATGGTGGGGCAAATGATAACCGGGGACTCCAGGTAATAGGCGACGGCCTTCGCGGTGTCGAGGATCTTGCCGCCACCGACGCCGACGATGATGTCGCAACCGTTGTCGCGAGCGAGCGCGACCAGACGATCGACCTCGCCCTTGGAGCACTCGCCGTTAAAGTCCTCAAACAGCAGCTCGGCCTTAGCCTCGGCAAAACCGCCCTCGATCTTGGCGCCGACGCGCTTCTTGCCCGAAGGCGTCACGATGACGAGGGCCTTAGCGCCGAGCGGCTCGACATAGGAGCCGAGCTTGGCCAGCTCGTCCGGGCCCTGGATGTACTTGCTAGGGCTATTGAAAATTGCAGCCATTTTTATCCCATTCTCTAATTAATTAAAAAGAAAGGGGCTCCGTACGGATACGTGCGGAGCCCCTCGTTACGATAACAAGAGTCGATTAGAAATCGATGTCGGTGTCGTAGTAGCAGGCCTTGAGGATCTTCTCGAAGTCGGCAGCCTTGGTCTCACGCGGGTTCTCCGGCGTGCAGGCGTCGGTCTCGGCGTTCGCGGCAATCTCGGGCAGCTTGGCGAGGAACTCCTCCTCGGAAACCATCTGCGGGTTCTCGGCGTCGACCTTCACGCCACCATTCGCGTAATCCTTGATGGACTGCGGGATGTTGAGCTGGTCGTTGAGGTCGCGAATCTTCTGGACGAGCGCAGCGATGAGCTCCTCGTTGGTCTCGCCGGGAAGGTGCAGGATCTCCTTGGCCACGTAAGCGTAACGCTCGGCAGCACGGGGATCCTTGGAGTTCCACTGGATGACCTTGCCCAGGTACATGGCGTTAGCAGCACCGTGGATGATGTGGCCGTTCTCGAAGGCGGCACCGGTCTTGTGAGCCATGGAGTGAACGATGCCCAGCAGGCCCGAGGAGAAGGCGATGCCGGCGATGCACTGAGCCTCATGCATGTGCTGACGGGCCTCATGGTCGCCAGCATAGGACTTGGGCAGCCACTCAACGATCTCGCGGATGCCGTGCAGAGCGTTGGCGTCGGTGAACATAGAGGCGAAGGTAGAAACGTAGGCCTCCATGCAGTGGGTTAGAGCATCCATGCCGGTGTGAGCGCACAGCTTGGCGGGCATGGTGTAGGTGAGCTCGGGGTCGACGATGGCGACATCAGGGGTGATGTTGAAGTCGGCCAGCGGGTACTTGATGCCCTTGGCGTAGTCGGTAATGACGGAGAACGCGGTGACCTCGGTAGCGGTGCCGGAGGTAGAGGAGATGGCGCAGAAATGAGCCTTCTGACGCAGCTCGGGGAAGCTGAACGGCTGGATGATGTTGTCGAAGGACTCCTCGGGATACTCGTAGAAGACCCACATGGCCTTAGCGGCATCGATGGGCGAGCCGCCGCCGATGGCGATAATCCAGTCGGGCTCGAACTCGCGCATGGCCTCGGCGCCCTTCATGACCGTCTCGATGGACGGGTCGGACTCGACGCCCTCGAACAGCTTGACCTCGAAGCCGGCCTCTTTGAGGTCGGCCTCAACGTCCTGCAAGAACCCGCCACGGCGCATAGAGCTGCCGCCAGAAACGATGATGGCCTTCTTGCCCTTGAGGTTCTTCACCTCGTGGCGAGCGCCCTCACCAAAGTACAGATCGCGAGGATTGGTAAAACGTCCCATACTGTGCCTCCTAAACAAGCCCCTCTTAGACTTGTGTATATAACGGAGCACCCGATTGGCTCCGTTAGGACCGTTTTGTGCGTTGCCGGCGATGACAATGCACGATGTCTAAACGTCTCAACGCTCAGACAAACACTATTTTACCGTTCTGGTTGTTTAAATATTCATTCAAAGCTACCAATGATGAAACGTTTTTTCTATCCTGGAACCCCTAGCGTTGCGGTTATTGTCCCAAGCTGGGCAAACGCTTTATCAAGGTTGACTACATACCCCGGGCAGGACTGTGCCCCTCCAAAATATGCACCGTTCGCCGCCAAAAATCGACCGTTTGCGGCACCGTATACCACTCGGTCGTCCAAGGTGCCGACATTTGTGCGACATCCGTCTTCGTGGTGCAACAGTGCATGTCCGAGCGCGGCTCCCCCGGCACGTCACATGCGGGTAAACTAGAACCTTATATAGAGACGTTTGAACCCTAACCGCAGCAAAGGAGGCCCCATGGCATTCGATCCCATTCAAGAGGATTGCCATCGCCTCGTTCTTGAGGCCTTGCGCCGCGACAATATCCCGCTCACCGACGGCCCCGCCGTAGAGCGTCTGATGGAGCAATTCACCCGCGACCCCGCGCCGCTCATCGTGCACGATCGCGACCGCGCTGGGCATCTGATTGCCAAGGTGGTCGAGGCCGTCGACTACCGCATTCCCTTTATCCCTGACGATACCCAGGCAGAGCAAGAAGAGGCCGCTGCCGAGAACATGCTTCGCGAGGCAGCCGCGCTCGACCCCACCAACTGGGATGCCCAGCGCATGCTGACCGCCCTCACCGCCAACTCCAACGAGGAGTACGTACAGTACTTGGTGTCCAAGTGCGACGAGGTGGAGCACGATCTGGCACTCAAGATCGCCTCGGCGCAAGACCCCTACGAGCGTGAAGCCGCAGGCGACCTTATGCGCCGCCCCTACCTGCGCTGGCTTGCCGCTCTTGCATCGCGCGCCCTGATTAGCGGACGCTATCGCATGTCGTTGGAGGCAGCGAATCGCAGCTTAGACTTTGCGCCCAACGACCCCGCCGGCGTCCGCCACACCGCGATGCTCGCCATGGCAAAGCTCGAATACCCCGCCGAGGAGCTCAAGCGATTTCGCTCTGCCCACTCCGTACCCTATCTCGCGAATACCCCGCTGCGCCGCCGCCCCAAAGATGCGGAGCGCGACTTGGACCCATGGACGCTCATCGCACTGATGAGCGCAGCCTGGCGCGAGCTGGACTACGAGGGCGCCGAGCACTACCTGCGTATCCTTGCACGCTCGTGTCCGCACGCGGCCGAGGCGCTCTACTTCCAAACCGAGTTTCCCGATGGCGTCTATGCCCGCGTCAACGTGGGTGCAGGCTCCACCGACGAGCTCGTCCTTGCACTGTCCGAGGCGACGCCGGTACTGCAGGAGGGCCTGGGCGCTCCCGACAACGCCAGCTTTGCCGCCTGGGTCGCCACCAACGACATCGTGCGTTCCCAGATCGACGAGCGCATCCTGCGCGCAGCCGAGCAGGGGCTTCCATTTAAGGGAGGGGACCTCTAATGGATCCGAGCGTCTACATCCCCGCCTACTTGGAGCGCACCTATCTGGCGTCGCACCCCGAGCTCACCGATGCAGCACGCGAGCTTGTCCATAACGACATGAGTGCGAATCCCCAAAAGTATGCGCAGTCCGAGCATGCCCAGGCGCTGCTGTCCTATGCCGGCGTTCATCGCCACCTGCTCGACGAGCTCCATCGCATCGAAGACATGGGCAGCGACGAGGAGTTTGAGCAGACGCGCAATCGCCTGTTCGACGACATGCGCGATGAGCTGCTCAAGATCGTCCGCGTCGATGCGCTGGCCGTCGATGCCCAGCTGCTCGCCATCATCCTGGCGGACACGCCCGTTGACGCCTGCCTGGGCGACCTGATGAAGCTCGAGGCAACCACGGCCGATTACCTGCAGCAAAGCGTGCCCGGGTTCGATATGGAGGCCCCACACTACTGGGCAAACAAGGTTTTGACGGACGGTGTGACGGCGGCAGATCTCACCGTGAGTGAGCCGGCGCTTATCGGGTGGCTCCACACGCTCGAGGCCATCTCGCAGCTGTGCATGGCGAGCGCCCGCTACCGCGCTGCCGCCAACTACGCCCACCGCGTCCTTAAGGCAGAAGGCTATCCCACCCGAGCTGCCGGCACCGTGCTGCTCGCCCTCGCTCGCCTGGAAGACCAGGACGGATTTTTTGCCCTGGCTCACCAGCTCGAGGAACAGGTGGGGGCCGATGCACTCGAGAACTCCCCCTGGTACCTGCTCGCCCGCACCATCCTGCTGTTCAAAACGAACAAGATGCGTCCGGCGGTGCGTGCGCTGCGTGAGTTCGCTAACCGCTGCGAGGGCGGCGCGTTCTTCTTGCTGAATCCCATGTACCAGACACCATACCTTCCCTGCCGACCCGAGCCACGCGATCCCTGGGATCTTTCGCACCAGGCCGTTTGGGAAGCGGACGGCATTATCTCGGACACTCCCGACTTTGCCCCCTGGGCCAATGCCTGCGAAGACGTGTCGCAGCTTGCCCAGGAATTTGCGCGCCGCTACGGATTTTAGTGACGCACTCGACCCGACCATGTCGTTTACGTTAGGAACGGTTTCATGAACCTCCGCTCATCTCTTGCCTGCACCTCGAGCGATATCGCTCGCTGGGGGCTGCGCTCCGTCCTCAAGCGCCAGGGTGGCGTGCTTCCCGGACGCATCGCCATGAAAATCAACCCCTATCTGCTGAGCGACCTGGCGAGTCTTGTCGACCGCAGCGTGGTGATCACCGGCACCAACGGTAAGACCACCACTTCGAACCTGATCGCCGACGCCGTTGCCGCCAGCGGCGCCACCGTGGTGTGCAACCGCGCCGGCAACAACATGGAGCCGGGCGTGGTGGGCGCATTGCTCGAGGCGCGCAGCGACCTCAAGCGAGCCGGCGGCGGCAAGCGCGTGGGCGTCTTTGAGTGCGACGAGCTCTACACCGTGCGCGTCCTGCCCAAGCTCAAGCCGACGTACTTTGTGCTGCTCAACCTGTTCCGCGACCAGCTAGACCGCTATGGCGAGATCGACCATACCCAGGAGGTCATCGCCCACGCGTTGGAGCTTTCGCCGGCAACGACACTCATCTATAACGCCGACGACCCACTGTGCGCCTCGATTGCCGCGCGCGTTCCCAACGCGAGTATTGCCTTTGGCATCGATGGTGCCACCAACACCGAGTCTGACCGCATTAGCGACTCGCGTTTTTGCTCGCAGTGCAACGCCCCGTTGGAGTACGACTACGTACAGTATGGTCAACTCGGCGCCTACCATTGTCCTTCGTGCGGTTGGGCACGCCCCGCACCGGTCCGCCGCGTGACGGGTGTTGAACTCGGTTGCGATGGCTACGGCTTTGACCTGACCTTTGGACCCGAGGCCAACGCGCCCGCCGCACACATCGCCACACGCTACAACGGCCTGTACATGGTCTACAACGTTGCCGCCGCATTCTTTGCCGCACATGAGTTAGGCGTGGATACGGCGCACTTGCAGCCCACGCTCGATGCCTATGTACCTGCGGGTGGTCGCATGGGTCGCTGGAACATTGCCGGTCGCACCGTCGAGGCAAACCTGGCCAAGAATCCCGTGGGCTTCGATCGACAGATCCAGTCCATTAAGACGGCGGGCGGCAGACTCTGCGCTTTCTTCCTGAACGACAACAGTGCCGACGGCCACGATGTTTCGTGGATCTACGACGTCGACTTCGAGCGCATTGCCGATACCCCAGGGCTTGTCGCCTTTGCCGGAGGCACGCGCGCACACGACATGCAGGTGCGCCTCAAGTACGCCGGCATCGATGCCGCGATTATCTCGGACGTCGCGCAGGCAATTGGCGCCGTGGCAGACGAGGCCGCCGGCGACACTTTCTACGCCGTCGCTAACTACACGGCCTTCCCGCCGCTGGTCAAGGAGCTCGACGGACTGAAGGGCGCCACCGCCGACGCTGTTGCCGGGCGCGCCGTGGCCCACGCCGATGGCAACGCCATCCCTTCCGCCGTCGCGCCGGTCGAGCTTTCGCGCCCGTTGCGCATCGTCTACCTGTATCCCGATGCGCTCAACCTCTATGGCGACGGCGGCAACGTTATCGCGCTCGAACGCCGCTGCGCCTGGCGCGGCATTCCTGTGCGCGTGGACGAGGTCCGTATGGGCGAGGTGCTCGACCTGACCGACGCCGACATCGTTATGATGGGCGGCGGCTCCGATCGCGACCAGCTGGCGGTTGCACATGAACTGCTCGCTCAAAAAGACAAGGTCGCAGCCTATGTTGAGGACGGCGGTTCGCTGCTCGCCATCTGCGGCAGCTATCAGCTGCTCGGCCGTTCGTACTATATGGGCGAGGATCGCATCGAGGGCCTGGGCGTCATTGCCGCCGAGACCGTGCGCGGCTCCGACCGCCTGATCGGCAACGTCGCCGTCAAGACCGACCTGGCACCCGAGCCCTTTGTGGGATTCGAGAACCACGGCGGCCGCACCCTGCTCGATACAGGCGCCACGCCGCTCGGAACGTCCGTCGTCACGGGCACCGGCAACAACGGCGACGATGGCTTTGAGGGCCTCGTCTACAAGGGCGTGATCGGCACGTACCTGCACGGGCCGGCGCTGCCCAAAAACCCCGAACTCGCCGACTGGCTGATCGAGCACGCCCTCGAGCGCCGCGGCGACGCACAGGCCAACGCTCTGCTGCCGCTCGAACCCCTCGACGACACCTACGAGCACGCCGCCCACGACGCCGCCATGAAGCTTCTCCCCTAACGCCCCACCACCACAAAGAGGACAGGCACCTTTGTGGTGGTTTTGGTCCATCCCAGCGTTTGTCTCAATCTGTAACATCTAGACCGTTAAAAGTCGTCTTACTGTTACAGAATGAGATGTTCGTCCCGACGTCTGCCTTTTGTCTCAATCTGTAACAGATAGGGCCGATTTACCCGCCCAGATGTTGCAGATTGAGATTTTAAAGATCGAGGAAGAGGACCAGCTCCTGTGTGGTGGTTTTCCAGTTTGCCAACGATATACGCGCCGGCAAAAAAGTCTGCTATACTCTTTCCCGCTGTCCCCATCGTCTAGCGGCCAAGGACGCCACCCTTTCAAGGTGGATATCGCGGGTTCGAATCCCGCTGGGGGCACCACAGAATCTGAGAAGCCCGTTACCAATTCGGCAGCGGGCTTTTTGCTACCGATATGCCGGGATTCGAACCCGACAGGGTGCGGAGCTGAGGAAACGCGCAAGCGTTTTCCAGCGCAGCACGCAAGGAGCGAAGCGACGCAGCGAGAGCGGGCGGCGCCAGCCGCACGCGGACATCCCGCTGGGGGCACCATTTAAACTGAAAAGCCCGTTACCCTCGCGGTGGCGGGCTTTTTTGCTACCCATGTGCCGGGATTCGAACCCGACAGGGTGCGAATCCCGGCATCATCGCAAGGCCTGTGGGCAAAAAATGGCAAATATGAGTACTGTTACCGATTTAGTAACAGCGAATTCGGCCTTTTAGATGGTGAATCAGATGTCAAATCAACGACCCGGTGCTCAGATTGGGCCCAACCTCAGCTATATACCTGGACATATGTGGTCTAACTCGGCAAAAAATGCCATTTCGAGATGGAACTAGTTTAGTGACAGTACTCATATTTGACGTATTTTGTCCACGACCCCTTATTGCGTGGGGCGAATCAGTTGCAAAACGGACTCCAAAGCGTCCCTCGCAAACAAAAAGCCGGGGCCCGCGCGATGCGGACCCCGGCTCAATACCGTGACGATATGTCAGTTACGCTCTACACGTAGAACAGGATGTCGTCGTAGGTCGGAACCGGCCAGTAGTCGGCGGCCACGATCTCCTCCATAGCATCCACGGCGGCACGCAGCGTATCCATAGCGGGAACGACCTCGTGCGCGTACACGTTGGCCTGCTCCTGTCCATCGAGGGCCTCGGCCTTCTGATGCACGGCGTCGAGCGCCTTGATGGAGTCGTTGATGGCGGTGATACCGTTGCAGAGCTTGTTGAGCGTGTTCTGCTCGCACTGCATGGCGGCCTCGGCGCCGGCGGCACGAATAGTCTCAAGGCCCTTAGCGACCTTGGTGGCATAGGCGGTAATGACCGGACGATAGGTACGACGCGCCTCGCGAACCATCGTGGTAGCCTCGATGTTCATGAGCTTGTTGTACTTCTCGAGCTTGCAGTCGTAGCGGCACTGAGCCTCGGCCTTGGTCAGGACGCCCGTCTCCTCAAAGAGCGCGATAGCCTTATCGGAAACAAAGGCGGGAAGAGCGTCGGCCGTGGTCTTGTTGTTGGCAAGGCCGCGCTTCTCGGCCTCGATGGGCCACTCGTCGGAGTAACCGTCGCCGGAGAACAGGATGCGCTGGTGATCGGTCAGCACCTTCTTGCAGTACTCGAGCGCGGCGTCCTGGAACTTATCCTCGGGCGTACCCTCGAGTGCGTCGGCAAAGGACTTGAGCGACTTGGCCACGGCGGCATCGAGCACCAGGTTGGAGTCGGAGACGTTCTGCTCGGAGCCGCAGGCACGGAACTCGAACTTGTTGCCGGTGAAGGCAAACGGGGAGGTGCGGTTGCGGTCGGTGTTGTCCTGCATCAGCTTGGGCAGGGTATCGGCGCCCAGGTCGAGCACGCCGCGCGTGGCATGGACGGAAGCCTTGCCATCGATGATCTTCTCGACGACCTCGGTAAGCTGGTCGCCCAGGAAGATGGACATAATCGCCGGAGGAGCCTCGTTGGCGCCCAGACGATGATCGTTGCCGGCCGAGGCAACGGAGGCACGCAGGAGCTCCTGATAGTTATCGACGGCCTCGATCACCGCGGTAAGGAAGACGATGAACTGCAGGTTGTCGAGCGGGGTGTCGCCCGGGTCGAGCAGGTTCTCGGACTCGGTGCCAAGCGACCAGTTGTTGTGCTTGCCCGAACCGTTGATGCCCTCAAAGGGCTTCTCGTGCAGCAGGCAGACCAAGTCGTGGCGGGAAGCGATGAGCTTCATCTTCTCCATCATGACCAGATTCTGGTCGATGGCCTCGTTGACCTCGCCGTAGACAGGGGCGAGCTCATGCTGGCAGGGAGCAACCTCGTTGTGCTTGGTCTTGGCAGGAATGCCAAGCGCCCACAGTTCATCGTCCAGGTCCTTCATATAGGACGAGACGGTGGGGCGGATAGCGCCAAAGTAGTGCTCCTCGAGCTCCTGGCCCTTGCAGGGAGCAGCGCCAAAGAGGGTGCGACCGGTGATGACCAGGTCCCTGCGCTTGCGGTAAGCGTCCTTCTTGATCAGGAAGTACTCCTGTTCATCGCCCACGGAAGGAACGACCTTCTTGGGGGTCTTGCCAAACAGCGCCAAAACGCGCTTGGACTCACGCGAGAGCGCGGTCATGGAGCGCAGCAGAGGGGTCTTCTTGTCCAGGGCCTCGCCCGTGTAGGAGCAGAAAGCCGTGGGGATGCACAGGACATCGTCCTTGATAAAGGCAGGGCTAGTGGGATCCCAAGCGGTGTAGCCACGGGCCTCGAAGGTGGCGCGCAGGCCGCCGTTGGGGAAGCTCGAGGCATCAGGCTCGCCCTGGATGAGGTTCTTGCCCGTAAACTTGGTAATGGCGGTGCCGTCGTGGTTGGGCTCGAGGAAGCTGTCGTGCTTCTCGGAAGTAATGCCCGAAAGCGGCTGGAACCAGTGTGCGTAGTGCGTCGCGCCCTTGGAGATGGCCCAGACCTTCATGGCGTGGGCAACGGCGTTGGCCACATCCAGGTCGAGCGGTTCACCGTCCTCGAGGGTTGCAGCAAGGCGCTTCCAAATGTCCTTGGGGAGGTAGTCCTTCATGACTTCCTCAGAGAACACCATGGTCCCGAAGCGGTCAGTAAGTTCGGCCATACGGAACTCCCTTCGTATCGGCACCGCGTGAGAAGCGGTGTTGATTACTAACGAACGAGTCATAGATTAGGCTCGTCGTGTTTCCGCAACATTACCGTTATGTTGCTGTCACGAAACCAATCAATGAGGTTACCGCATCGCGGCGGCGTTGCCGCCCTCAACAGCCAATCAACTGTATAAATTGCAGACCTCTTCCCATGGTTTAAGGGTAGTCAATTTGGGATGGGGCTCTATTAACTGGTATTTCGCATCAGATACCAGTCTTTATAGCCCGTGTCAAAATGAGCCGCTCTGCTATAGGGAATGTCGATAGCAAGGCATCTTTGATTGGTATCCCCCAAATAGTGAGTAAAACTCCACCGTGGCACAGCGGTGCTGTAGAATCCTTACAACACATCGCACTAAATATCTAAAGGAGCACGATATGCGCGTCGACGAAGTTTTTAAGCAGGCAGCATCCCAGGGCACCGCACCCGTTTCGTTTGAGATGTTCCCGCCCAAGGGCGAGCTGACCCTCGACACGGCTCGCGAGGTGGCAGGCAATCTGTGCAAGCTTTCGCCGAGCTTTGTCTCGGTCACTTGTTCCGCTGGCGGCTCGGGTAACGGTGCCACCACCGCCCCCATCGCGCATATGATTTCGAGCGAATTCGATACGCCCTCGGTGGCACACCTTACCTGCGTGGGCCGCTCGCACGCCGATATCGCCGCCAAGATCGACGAGTATCGCACAGCCGGCGTTGAAAACATCCTGGCCCTGCGCGGCGACCTGCCCGCTGGCGCGACTGAGGACGACAAGCCCGCCTCGGACTACGCCTACGCCCGCGACCTCATCCCCGAGCTCGTCGACGCCGGCTTTTGTGTGGGCGCCGCAGCCTACCCCGAGGGCCACATTGCCTGTGAGGACCTCAACGCTTCGGTCGAATACCTCAAGCAAAAGCAAGATGCCGGCGCGAGCTTCTTTGTGACGCAGCTCTTCTTTGACAACGAGTGCTTCTACCGTTTTCGCGAGCTTGCCGACAAGGCCGGTATCACCGTGCCCATTACCGCAGGCATCATGCCGTTTATGGGCAAGTCGCAGATCAGCCGCATGGTCTTTATGTGCGGCGCATCGCTGCCCTCCCCCGTCATCAAGATTCTCGCCAAGTACGAGAACGACCCCGAGAGCCTGCAGGCAGCCGGTGTAGATTATGCCGCCCGTCAGCTTTGCGACCTCAAGGAGCACGGCGCCGACGGTCTGCACCTGTACACTATGAATCGTCCTGCAATCGCCGCAACCATTATGGAGCGCCTGGGGTAATGGAAAAACCGTACATCGATACAACCGCTGTCGAAGTGCCGGCCGACCTTGCGTCGCCGGCGCTTTATCGTATCGATGCTGCCCACCATCCCCGCGTCGATCGTGCCGAGATGTTGCGCTACCTGGGCTACGGCGGTCAGCAGATTGAGCCCGGGCTGTCGCAGCGTATTGAGCTTGTCGTTGAGCGTCTGGAGCTGGACATTGAGCCCCGTGGCGTGCGCCGCGTATTTGCAGTCGATGCCACGGGCGTGGACGAGCAGGGAGAGCCTTGCATTCACTTGGTCGGCACCAACGTTGAGCTGCGCGGTCGCGACATCTATCGCCACCTCAAGGACGCCCGCTTTGCCGCGCTCATGGCATGCACCCTCGGCATGGACGCCGAGCGTCGCCTGCGTACCACGGGAGCCCAGCAGCCCCTGGAGGGAGCCGTGCTCGACGCCGCATGCTCTGCCTATGTAGAGGCCGCCGTCGAGCAGATGGACCAGCAAGTCAAGGCTGCGGCCGCCGCACACGGACTCGCCGGTAACTGGCGCTTTAGTCCCGGCTACGGCGACTGCCCGCTTACGGCCCAGCACTCGATCGTGAATGCGCTCAACGCCACGCGGCTCATCGGGCTTACCGTCACACCGACCAACCTGCTCATGCCCACCAAGAGCGTGACCGCGGTGATCGGTCTGTTCGACGGCGAGGTCCACGACGCCCAGAGCCGCCCCACCTGCACTATCTGCCGCATGCGCGAGCACTGCCGCTTCCGCGCCGCCCACACCACCTGCTATTCCAGCCATTAGGAGCCCTCGATGTTTACTCCGCTTATCACTCATGATCTGGACGGTGCCGCACTGGCGGCGCCTGTTGATGCTGCCCGCCGCAGCGGCGCTGCATACAAGACGCGCACAATCGACGACCTTCGCATTAAGGACGATCGCCTGCGCGCCGCCATCGAGGACACGGGGCATCTGCTGTTCGACGGCGGCATGGGCACCATGCTGCAGGCGGCCGGCATGAAGGCCGGCGCCCTGCCCGAGCTGCTCAACTTTGAGGAGCCCCAGGTCATTACCGATATTCAGCGTCAGTACGTCGAGGCCGGCTGCGACGTGATCACCGCCAACACCTTTGGCGCCAACGCCCACAAGCTCGACGGTGCCGCCACCGTGGCAGACGTCTTTGCTGCGGCCGTCACCTGCGCCCGCGAGGCCGGCGCCCGCTACGTCGCCGGTGACATCGGCCCCATCGGTGCCCTGCTGCGCCCCCTGGGCACCCTCAGCTTTGACGAGGCCTACGACCTCTTTGCCGAGGAGGTGCGCGCTGGCGTCGCCGCGGGCGTGGACCTCTTTATTATCGAAACCATGACCGACCTGGCCGAGATCAAGGCGGCCGTCCTCGCCTGCCGCGAAAACTCCGACCTGCCCGTCTTTGCAACCATGACCTTTGAGGAAGACGGTCGCACCTTCCTGGGCACGAGTCCCGAGGTCGCCGCCATCACGCTCGACGCCATCGGCGCCGACGTCCTGGGCATCAACTGCAGCCAGGGCCCGGCCGAGCTCCGAGGGCTCGCTGCACGCATGCTCACCGTTACCGACAAGCCCGTTATGGTGCAGGCTAACGCGGGACTGCCCCGCGTGGACGATGACGGCAACACCGTCTTTGATATCCAGGCACCCGAGTACGCCGTGGCCGTCGCCGGCATGATTGAGGACGGCGTGAGCGTCGTGGGCGGTTGCTGCGGCACCACGCCAGCGCACATGGCAGCGCTGCGCACGCTTATCGATAACCACACGCCCAGTCCGCGCCACCGCAAGCCCAGCATGTCGGTCACAAGCGCCCAGACCGTGGTGGACCTTCCCTGCGACGGCCACAAGATTGCCGTCATCGGCGAGCGCATCAATCCCACCGGCAAAAAGCGCCTGCAGCAGGCCCTGCGCGACGGCGACCTGGACTACGTCGTGAGCCAGGGCATCAGCCAGCAAGAGCAGGGCGCCGACATCCTGGACGTCAACGTGGGCCTGCCCGAGATCGACGAGGTCAAGGTCATCCAGCAAGCGACCGAGCAGCTCCAAGGCTCCACGCTGCTGCCGCTGCAGATCGACTCCACCGACCCCGCCGCCGTCGAGGCCGCCGTACGTCGCTACGCCGGCAAGCCCATCATCAACTCCGTCAATGGCAAGCAGCAGATCATGGACGAGATCTTCCCGCTGGTCGCCCACTACGGCACCAACGTTGTCGGCCTTACGCTCGACGAAGGCGGCATCCCCGATACCGCCGAGGCCCGCTTTGCCATCGCCGAGCGCATCGTGGCCGAGGCCGCCCGCTACGGCATCGGCCCGGACCGCATCCTCATCGACTGCCTGGTCATGACCGCCTCGACCAATCAACGCCAGGCCGAGCAGATCTTGCGCGCCATGTCCCTGTGCAAGGAGCGCCTGGGCGTCAAATGCGCGCTCGGCGTGTCGAACATCAGTTTTGGCCTGCCCGCTCGCCCGCTGCTGGGTTCGGTCTTTTTGGCCGCCGCGTTTGGCGCGGGCCTGGACGCCCCCATCATGAACCCGGGCTCTAAGCGCTTTATGGACACCGTCTACAGCTATCGCGTGCTGAGCGTTGAGGACGAGGGCTCGACCGGATACATCGAACGCTACGCCGGCTGGACCGATCCGTATAAGATCGCCGCAAACCCGGCAGCAGCTCAGGCCGCAACGACCGACGCCGCGCCCGCTGCTGGCACCGCCGGCTCCGACGGCAACGACGACCCGATTCGTCGCATGGTCGTCTCGGGCCGCAAAGGCGAGATCGCAGCCGAGACCGAGCGTCTGCTGGCAGATCACGACGCCATGGACCTCATCAACAATCACTTTATCCCCGCCCTCGACGAGGTGGGCGTCCTCTTTGACCAAGGCAAGTTCTTCTTGCCGCAGCTTATGGCCTCGGCCGAAGCCGCACGCGTGGGCTTCGACACCATCAAGCGCCTGATGCCCGCCGGCGAGATTGCCGACAAGGGCAAGATCTGCGTGGCCACCGTCAAGGGCGACATCCACGACATCGGTAAGAACATCGTCAAGATGCTACTCGATAACTACGGCTATACCGTCTTTGATCTGGGTCGCGACGTCGATCCGCAGGAGGTGCTCAAGACCGTCAAGGAGCGCGACATTAAGCTCGTCGGCCTCTCAGCGCTTATGACCACCACGGTCGTCGCCATGGAAGAGACCATCAAGTTGCTCCATGCCGAGGTTCCGGGCGTCAAGATCATCGTAGGCGGCGCCGTGCTCACCCCCGAATACGCCAAGCAGATCGGTGCGGACTACTACGCCAAGGACGCCGCCGAAAGCGCTCGTATCGCCGAAGAGGTCTTTGGGCAGTAACACAACGGAAACAACCGAGCACCAAAACGTGCCGCGCGCGCCACTTGGCACGTGCGGCACGTTAGAATAGATAAGACTATGCTCGTTTTGGCAGATAGGAGCGCAAGGATGGCGATCACGCCCGCAGAAATCGCGGAAACCCGCGGCATGGTTGAGGAGCAGAACCTCGACATCAGGACCATCACCATGGGTGTTTCGCTCATGGGTTGCGGTGACGAGAACCTCGACCGCATGTGCACGAAGATCTACGACCACGTGACGCACACGGCTGAGCATCTGGTCGAGACCGCCGAGAACCTCGAGCGCGAGTACGGTATCCCCATCGTCAACAAGCGCGTTTCCGTCACCCCGGTGGCGCAGATCGCCGCGTGCTGCAAAGATGAGGACCTCACCCCCATCGCGCACGCCCTCGACCGCGCGGCCGAGACCCTCGGCATCGACTACCTGGGCGGCTTCTCCGCACTCGTCCAGAAGGGCATCGGCGACGCCGACCGCCGCGTTATCCAGTCCATCCCGCAGGCGCTCGCCACCACGAGCCGCGTCTGTTCCAGCGTCAACGTCGCCAGCCTGCGCGCCGGCATCAACATGGACGCCGTGCTCATGGCCGCCCAAACCATCATCGACGCCGCCAAGCTCACGGCCGACCAGGATTCCGTCGGCGCTTCCAAGTTTGTCTGCTTTGCCAATATGGTCGAGGACTCCCCGTTTATGGCGGGCGCCGTCCACGGCGGTGGCGAGGCCGACGCCGTCATCAACGTAGGCGTCTCGGGCCCCGGCGTTATGGCCGCAGCCTTGGAGACGCTGCCCGATTCCGCATCGATGATGGAAGTCGCCGAGAAGATCAAGCAGACCGCCTTTAAGATCACCCGCGCCGGCGAGCTCATGAGCCGCGAGGCCGCCCATCGCCTGGGTGTCGAGAAGGGCATTGTCGACCTGTCGCTGGCTCCCACGCCTGCCATCGGCGACTCCGTCGCGCGCATCCTCGAGATCATCGGCGTGGGCACCTGCGGTGGCCCGGGCACGACCTGCGCGCTCGCCATGCTCAACGATGCCGTCAAGAAGGGCGGCGTCATGGCCAGCTCCAGCGTGGGCGGTCTCTCCGGCGCCTTTATCCCCGTGTCCGAGGACGCCGGCATGATCGCCGCCGTCGAGGCCGGCGCACTCTCGCTCGAGAAGCTCGAGGCCATGACCTGCGTGTGTTCTGTCGGCCTGGACATGATCGCCATCCCCGGCGACACCCCGGTCGAGACCATCGCCGGCATCATCGCCGACGAGATGGCCATCGGCGTCATCAACAATAAGACCACGGCCGTCCGCGTGATCCCCGCCATCGGCAAGGGCGTGGGCGACTGCGTCGAGTACGGCGGCCTGTTTGGCCGTGCGCCCATCATGCCGGTGAACCCCAACGCCGGCACCGTGCTTGCCCACCGCGGTGGACGCTTCCCGGCGCCGTTGAACTCGCTGAAGAACTAGCTGAGGGTTCGGGCGAGGAGCCCCGCCGCCGGGCGGCAGACATATAAGGTCGCCTGCTCGGACAGTCCTGACTCGCACGGAGAGCACATTAAGTGCTCTCCGGCTCGTGCGGAACTCACGATCGACCTTATATGTCTGCCGCCCGGCGGCGGGGCTCCCGCACATCTCAACCTTGGCTGGGTTCTATCCCTTTGGCAGTCGCTTCGCTTCTGCCCTACTTTGCTGGTATGACGGTTTGGCGTTGGATCGGTTCTTTCTGATATATGCTGGTTGCGGCTCTTCTTTTGGGAGGGGTCGCTTTTTTATTGTGAGGGGGATGGCCCGTGGCTGATGATTTGATTCGTTCTGAGCTGCTTTCTGCGGATTGGAATGGCGAATGGATGCGTTTGCAAGCTGGTCGGCGGCGGGCTGATGATTCTTTTGAGTGGGATAAAAGGGCTCGGCATTTTCGGCCGCTTGAGACTGCTCCGTATGCCCGGGATTTTATAAAGCTGTTGGCGTTAAAGCCTGGTGAGTCGGTGCTTGATATGGGGTGCGGGGCTGGGTCGATCGCTATTCCGCTTGCGCAGGACGGACATCCTGTGATTGCTGCTGATTTTTCCCCTGCCATGTTGGGCACCCTTGATGCCGGCATTGAGTACTATGGGCTCGAGGACCTGATTGCGCCGCTTGAGCTTGCTTGGGATGATGATTGGGATTTGGTTGGACCGGTTGCCAAGGCTGTAGACGTTGCCTTTGCAAGTCGCTCGGTTACTACAAATGACTTAAAAGGCGCGCTTGCCAAGCTCGACCGCACGGCTCGCCGGCGTTGTGCCGTCACGATGGTCGCCAACTCCAGCCCGCGCTATGACCTGCACGTAATGAATGCCATCGGCGCCTCGGTTACCTGCAGCAATGGCTTTGTGTATGCCTTTAACATTCTCATTCAGATGGGTGCCCTGCCGCAGGTTACGTACTTTGAATCGCCTCGTCGCGATACCTTCGATAGCCTCGAGGCAGGCGTGACGGACTTCTCCCGTATGCTCGAACATGGCAACGAGGATAAAATCGACCGTCTGCGCGACTATATCGCTCAACACATGATTGAGAACCCCCATGCCGGTGAGCCGGGCTCCAAGGGCGTGCCGCAGGGACGCTATATGCTCGATCATGTCCGCAAGGTTCGTTGGGCGTTTATTGCATGGGAGCCGGTCTCTGCGCCCAGCTCATAGCCTGTTCGCAGCCCGCACCGCCCACTCACTCGGCATCCGCATTCTTTTTGAACTGGGCAAACGTACTCCACACCGCGCCGTTCCTGCGCTATCGTGGGACAGCTCACGTAGATTAAGGCCCCGTCGCGGGGCGCCCCATACATAGAAAGCGAGAACCCATGGCACTGACAGGAGCCCAGGTCAAGCAGCTTCGCAGCATGGCCCATCACCTCAACCCCGCCATCATCATCGGCAAGTCCGATATTAACGAGGGCACCGTCGAGCAGACGGTCGCCTATCTGGAGAAGCACGAGCTCGTTAAGTGCTCTGTGCTGGACGGCTCCAGCCTTTCTGCCCGCGAGGCCGCCGAGGAGCTCGCCGAGCGCTGCCACGCCGAGGTCGTTCAGGTCATCGGCCGCAAGTTCTCGCTGTATCGCGAGTCCTCGCGCAAGGATATCGAGAAGATCAAGCTCGTCTAGGCACTCACACATCGTGCGCCTGCGGGGCGTCCGGGTTACCCGGACGCCCCCCTTTTTTATCGCACGACGGCCATGCGCTTAAGCCTGCCTTCGACCAAGCGCTCGTAGAGGCGCCGCGTCTCGGGCTCGGGCACGCCCGCAATCTGCTCTTTTAGATGATGGACATGTCCGCTGTACAAATCGATGATGTCACGACGGCGACCCGCGGCGTTGTAGACGCGCATGGCACAGCGGACCATGTCCTCGCGCGCCGTTTCCTGGCGAAGCCCCGCCTCGACCAGCCATATCGCCGACTGCAGATCGTTTTCTTCCAAGGCCTCGTTTGCCCCGCGAATCATGCTGTCGATAAACTTCGATTGCATGATGTGGCGCATGCGTACAAAATACGTTGGGTTACAGCCATTGGGAATATAGAGCGAACCCGCATAGAGCTGCTCGACCTTTAGGCACAGCTCCACCAGGTGAGGTCCGCGCGCTCCCCCACGGTTTCCCAGAATCTCCCGGGTCATCTGCTCAAACAGCCGCACGTCGGTCTTAACGTAGTCACCGTTGAGTCCAATGCACTCGTTTTGAATGAGCACGCACGACTTGCCATCGGGCGTCGGCCCCAAGGCCGAACGCAAGCGCGATATCGTCGAATACAGGTTATTGCGGGCGCTATTGAACTCGGCATGGGGCCAAAGCTCCATGGCCAGGGTCTCGCGATCGACCAGCGCATCCATGCTTAACGCGAGGCGCTCCGCGAGCGTTGCCGCCTTCTTGCGACGCCACATCTTATCGGTGATGGGAAACCCGTCGCGCTCGGCACGAAATGCCCCAAACATGCGGATCTCGATATGCTCGATCGTATTGACGGCCTCGACCTCTTCAACCTGAAACAGCCGCTCGTGCGCTTCGTCCAAATCGTCGTGCAGCGTGTATCTCGAAAGCTCGTGCACCGGAAGCTTTTTGCGGATCCTTGCACCAGACTCGCCAAGACAATGCATGGCAAGGCGTGCAAAGAGCCGATACGACGGCTCCAGCATCCCCGGACGATTCATGGACATCCACGCCGCCAAATCGCTATCACGGCCCGCAGAGGCCAAGTGCAGCGCCACCATCCACGCCTCCGAGCCACGAACCTGCGTCTGGCTTATATCGAGTAGCTCCGCCTCCTCGCGCACCGTCATCATCGATGTGTTTCGTAAAAATGCCACGCGCTCCAGCAGTAGCGCGTTATCTCGCATATACGTTACCGTTTCGTCAACAAGCTTGAGCACCTGGACGGCGCGGAACTTTGCGTTGACGGGGCGTCCCTCAGACATCGATTGCCACCCTTCGAGCAAAAGCCCAAAGAGCTGAAGCCGGTTGTCGCGTACGCGCACGGCAAAACGGTCGATCTCACTAAACGCCGCTTCGTCGGTCACCGGCAAGCCGGCAAGCAGGCGGCGCGCCGCCAGCACCATGCGCACCCAAATCGTCAGTGCCCTCAGGCTACGGGCATCGAGCGCCTCGACCATCAGAGCAAGCTCGTCATCGCGCGCATCGATTCCCGTAAACGAACCGTCAAAAAGCTCCACCAGCATCCGGTCCGCCCGTATAAATAAGCCGGCGACATCCAGCTCGCAATCATACGCCCCATGCTCCCTGAGCCCATCAAAGGCATCGCCCACGTCCGCACATTCGGCCAGGCGGCGCTTTATCTCGATGTGCGCCGACAACATGTCGAGTGCGTCGCAGGAAGCCGCGTGATCCGGAAACGAAAGCGTCGCAGGCAGCCCCAGCCCGCTTTGCCCGTAGCAAACGATGGTAAACGCCTGCGCCACTTTCCAAGAAAGCGGATCGATCTCCTGTGCAGCGCGCTCGCCCGCTCGCTCGATAACAGCCGCCATGCATCGGGCAAGCTTGGCGTTGGAAATGCTAACCGCCGACAGGTACACGCCGAGAGCCTCGGACAGTGTCGGCTCGTACGACAATCCGTCGGCATTCATTGCCCCCAGCACCGCGCGACAAACGTCCGCCCCATGTCCAGTCAAGGCCAGATCGACCCCGTACTGCCCGGCAAGTTCGAGCACGACATTCCGGTCTAAAAAGGCGTCTGCCAGATCCATCGCCAAGTCGCACCGGCCCGCCTTGATTAAAATGCGGGCCGCACGCCGTATAAGGTCGGGACTGATCTCGGCAATCAGTTTGCGCAGCCTAAGCCGCGCATTGCCCTCCGTTCCCATGCAGACAAAGCTTCGTTCGGCAGGGTCGATACCAAATATGGGATAGTCGCGAACCAGATACGATTGGTCGACCATCGAAAGCCGTACACCGCACGCCTCGAGCTCAGCAATATTGCCCTCGCCCATTAAAACCATAAGGCCTGCAACGTTAAAAAGCGTGTTGTTCTCGAGAGAGGCCAAATCGGCAAGTACCGCGCCATACACGTTCACAATCTCGTTTTCGAGCAGTTGGGCGACGTCGCCCTGGCCATACAGCCCCGTCTGCAGCGCCGAGACAAGCTCGGGCACACCTTGTGTGAGCTGATAAAAATCGAGCGAGGTGCTAATCGAAAACGCCGAAGCCCAAGCCGAATACTCATAGGCATGCACCTTGAGCATCTGCGCGTTGACCTTTACCGAATCCCCCAGCCCGTGGATAAGCAGACGATTTGACGGACGGCATGTAAGAAGAATACCCACCCCCACTGCGCGCAGGCCGCGAATCATATCGATAAAGTCCTCAGTATCGCGCTGATCGAGAACCGGCACGTTATCGATTGCTATAAGCGAATGCGGCTTGTCCTTGAGTTCCTCTGCAACCACCTCGAGCTGCATGAACACCTCGCGACCAATGGCCCGGTCGGCCTCGATAACTCGCACCGACCCTCGCGTACAATCGCCTTTGGCCTCGCGAACATACTGCATCAGCACCGAAGTCTTACCAAACCCATCGGGCGCATAGAGAAGCACGATCCCGGCTTGGCGGCCCTTGATAACCAACTCGTTCATCAGCCGATCGCGGCGAATCATATAGCCCCCGCCTATCGACATCACTTCGAGGTCGCTCGTATTACCCAGATCTTGCACCATACCCGCTCCTCAACTCGACCACATGGATACCGTAACCGCATGACCGCACCCACCACTCTATGAATAGCGTGGCACCATGTTTTTGGCTGCTTGTCGGTACGCATTCGGCAAGTTTTTGTACAGCGGGCACTGCTCGTTGTTTTTCCTTTGACAGATGACTGTTTATGCAGGTCAAATAGCTTGCTGAAATGTCCCATCTGTCTTGCAGTCTACCGTAACGGAAGCGTTTTATTTGAGTTGCGCAACTCGCCTATTCACCGCTACCGCCTGCGACTATGTAGTGGTAATTTTGCATTGAATATGCTATTAAATGCATCATCCTATCTAACTTGCACGCAGCGCGCTTTTTGATGAGGATTGTTTTGCATGCGGTCTATGCTTATGGACCGCGCAACGGCCTATCACTTGCCCAGCAAAAAGGCCCCCGCAACGCGGAGGCCTCTCATAACGCAATACGGTTTTTGCGGAGTCTTTACTCGCAGAGGGAAAGGGCAGCCTCGTCGGCGACCACGACGCAGTTGGTGTGCAGCTGCAGGATCGAAGCCGGGCACTCGGGCGTAACCGGACCATAGCACATGTCGTGCACGGCCTGGGCCTTGGCCTCGCCGTTAGCGACGACCAGGATCATGCGAGCATACATGATGGTCTGGGTACCCATGGTGTAGGCCTGACGGGGCACGTCATCGATGCTGTCGAACAGGCGGCTGTTGGCCTGAATGGTGCTCTCGGTAAGGTCGACGCAGTGCGTACCCTTGGAGAAGTGGTCATCGGGCTCGTTGAAGCCAATATGACCGTTGTTACCGATGCCAAGCAGCTGCAGATCCGGGTAACCGGCGGCAGCGACGATCTTATCGTACTCGGAGCAGGCAGCGGCCGCATCGGGGTTGGAGCCATCGGGCACGTGCGTGTTGTTCAGATCGATATTGATGTGATCGAAGAAGTTCTCGCGCATAAAGTAGTGATAGCTCTGGGGATCGTCGTGCGAAAGGCCACGATACTCGTCCAGGTTATAGGTGCTGACCTCGGAGAAGTCGATGTCGCCCTTCTTGTACCAAGCAGCGAGCTGCTTGTAGGCGCCAATCGGGGTGGAGCCGGTGGCAAGACCCAATACGCAATCGGGCTTGAGGATAACCTGAGCCGAGATGATATTAGCGGCCTTGCGGCTCATATCCTCGTAGTCTTTAGCTTTAATAATCTTCATTACGCGTCCTTTCTCGTACAAGAGAGGCAAGGCTCCCCTTACAAGCACTTGCCCGCGGCCCGCGTCGGCCGCAACCAACGTGTGCGGCCACCAGGGCGAGGTCGCGTAATGTATGTGTCTCGTGTCTAGCCGCGTCGAGGCCCCTGCCCGTCCACGGTGACCCGAAGCCTTTTAGCTTCGGACAAATCCCATCTTGCCACGGAGG